>JBHHWA010000023.1:0-8769 GCA_046756285.1 Thermoplasmata archaeon | reverse complement strand
CGAAGTAGACGTCGCCGTGCAGGAGGCCCCGTTGCCGTCGTTCGAACTCCTCCGGTACCCGCACGTAAGCCCTCCCCTTGTGGCTTCGAAGGAGCTCTTCGTCGGTGAGGGGGGAGCCAAAGGCGTGGGTCGTGGAGTCCTTGGAGACCCCCACGAGGTGGTGCCCTCGGTCCTCGCAGGCCCGTACTACATCCCCCAAACGGTCCGTCTCCTTGGGGAATGAGGCCAGGCTTCCATCCAAAGCCAGGATTAGGTCCTTCCCGGAGCGGGCTGCCTCCAGCGCGATCTGGTGCTCGTAGACCTTCCGCAGCTCGTTGACCATCTCCCGGTGCTGCTCCTTGGATCCTCGCGTCAGCCGGAAAATCGTGGCCTGCAGGTCGTCTTCGGGGGTGAATCCCTCCCGCGTCGAGATGACCATCGGTTTCTCGAACTTTTCGATGCCCTGGATCCGACCTTCCCGATAGTGGAGGGCGCCTACCTTCACCACCGCGAGCCAGAGGGAGGAGCTGTTCCAAAGGAAGCTGTACGACCCGTCCACCGCGACGAGGTCCCGCGGGGTCTCTGCTGCCTCAAAGGGGGTGGCCTCCAACGAAGGCCTCGGAGCCGCACGCTGGTTGTACTCCAGGACCCGGCTCAGGCCTCGGCGCAGGTCGTCGAGGACATTCAGGCGACCACCTCGGCGCGGGACTCTCCTTCGGGGGTCATGGTGACGCGGACCCGACCGGGGAAGCGCTCGGCGACCTCTGCGAGGTGTGTGATGAGGATGACCTTTTCGAAGAACGCTCCCATTTTGAAGAGCTTGGCGACGAAGAGCTCGCGGGACCTCTCCGTGTCGAGGGAGCCCAGGTCCCCTTCGTCGATAAAGAGGGTCTTCATTCGGCCGTAGGTACGGCCGACCTGGGGCATGCTCGCCAACTCCTTGGCAATGGCGAAGCGCAAGGCCGCGTTGATCTGGGTCCGCTCGCCGCCGCTGAAGATGCCCACGTCGTGCCACTCTCCGTCCACTCCCTCCACGAGGATACGGATCCCGTAGCCGCCCGCCTCCTCATGGGTCTCCAGCCGGACCCTCCGTAACCGGCCGTCCGTAAGGTCATCCAAGTTCCGGGTCGTCTCGATCTGGAGTTCCGGCAGCAAGCGGTTGACCGCGTGCATGACCACGCCCCTGCGGTGGAAAACCCCGTCCTTGAGGACCGCGTAGACCTCGGCCCGGCCACGCAACTCTTCCATCCCTTCTTCGAGGGCCTGCAGCCTCGCCGCTAACCCCTCGAGCTCCGCAACCCGCTCTTCGGCCGCCTTCAACTCCCCTTGCGACCGGAGGAGGACCTTCGTCGCTTCGTCCACCTCCCGCCGGACGGTCTCCAGCTCCGTGTTGAGGTCCTGGTAGCGGGCCTCCGCCTCTTGCAGCCCTTCGAGGACCTTCGCATCGTCCTGGAGGGCTTCGTCCAGCGTCCGCCGCTGCGCACTCATCTCCTGAAGCTGTCCGGTGACCCCCCCCAGCTTCTGGACCTCGTCTCGGGCTCTGTGCAGCGTTTCTTCCACCTCGGGAAGGTGGGTCACTCTCTCCTGGAGCACCTCCAGCTGCTCGGCCGCCGAGGCGTCGAACCCGATGGCCTCCCGCTTCTCTCGTAGTTCCTCGACCCGAGCCGTAAGCTTCCTTCGGTGGTTCCCTGCCTCCACGCGTTTGTTCCCCAGCTCGGCCCGGAGCGCCCGAATCGTCTCTTGAATCTCGCTGAAGAGGAAGGTGTCTCGATTGATCCCCTCGACCTTGCGTCGGACGGCGTGAAGGGCCTCCCGACTCGTCGCCTGCTCCCGCTCCAGCCGCTTAACGAGCTCTTCCCTTCCCGCGAGCCACGCGAGCTCCTGGTCGATGCGACGCACCCGCTCGTCCAAGGATCCTTCTCGTCGCAGGACCCCGAAGGCCTCCTCGACCCCCACTTCCGTGGAGAGGGCTGCAAGACGTGACTCGGCGTCGGAGACTTTCTGTCCCAACTCCTCCTCCACGGTCCCGGCATCGGCCTCCGCGTCCTGCAGACGGTCTCGGGCAGCCCGAACCTCCGTGGAGAGCACGACAAAGTCGCGCTGTTTCTCCAAGAGTGCCTTGATTGTGTCCTCCTGTTTCCGAAGCGCCTCGGCTTCTGTCTCGAGGGCGGCCGTCTTATCCTGGAGATCCCGGAGGCCTCCCCGCGCAGAGCGCCTTTCCCGCATTCGTCGCTCGAGGTCCTCTAGGGACTCCTGATGTTCCTCCCGCTTCGCCCGCGCCTTGAGATATGCCTCGTGCTCCCCCTCGCGCTTCGCAAACTCCTCCTTCAGCGAGGCCAGACGGCCCTCAGCGTCCTGAAGGGCTGTGCGCTGGGTTGCCACCACGCCCCGTAAGGATTCGGCCCCCGCGCGCCTCTCGGGCAGCTTCACGACTTGGTCGCGTAATGCCCTCGATTCCCCCTCTGCCCCCTCGATGCGTGCACGTACGCCGTCGAGGCGTTCCTTCGCCTTTGCCGCGGCCTTCTCGAAGGTCTCCAACCGGAAGAGCTTCTGGAAGACCTCGAGTCGCTTCGAGGATCCCTCGGCCCCAATCTCCTTCATCTCCTCCTGCCTCACGAAGGTGGAGTTCCGAAACCCGTCGTAATCCAGGCCTACGATGTCCTCCAGGAGGGTTTCTAGCTCGGGAATCGTCCCTTGAAGGGATTTCCCGTCGCGGCGCACGGTAAGGTACGAGGCTCCCGAGACGTCGATGCCCCGCCGCACGTCGTAACGCGCGCCGCCCTGTTGGAAACCTACACGGGTGTACCCGCCCGGCTGCACGATCTCCGAGATTCTGATGGTGCGCAGATCGGTGCGCGTGCTTCGCTTGTAGAGGGTGAAGGTGACCGCGTCGAGGATCGATGTCTTGCCCGCCCCCGTCGGACCCGTGATGGCGGTGAAGGTCTCCGGGAACGTGATGGGAGGGTTCGTTCTCCGGAGGTAGCGCATGAAGCCCTTCATCTCGACTTCCGCGATTACCAAGCCTCCTTCGGGCGCCGAGAGCTCGGACTCGACGGCGACGGTCTCCCGTGTCTCCCGGGTGGTCTCGTCCAAGAAGGACTCCAGGGTCCTCACCCCAAGACCTCCCGGAGGATCTCCTCCCCGTCTCGCAGGATGTCTCCTCTCCGCGCGTGGTCCCCGTAATTCAGCTCCACGTACTCCCGGAACAGGCGGAGGGGGTCCAGGGTGAACTCCTGCGTGGCGACCTTCTCCCGCTCTCGGTAGTGGTACGCCACGTCGTAGTGGAAGGCCTCGGAGAGGCGACGCGCTAGGGCGGTCTCGTCGATCCGTTGCCTCTGGCCCTCCGCCAGACGGACCTGGAGCCGCAGCAGTGCCCCGGCGAGGTCCTCCGGGAGGGCCTTGAGGATCGATTCGGTGGCGTCCTCCCCTCCGAGGTCGACTTCCACCTTTATCATGGGTCGCGTGGGGAGCGGGTGAAAGGCCCAGTTCTCACCCGGGCGGTACGTCAGGAAGCCCTTGTCATCCCCCTCCTCCCCCCAGTCTACGCGTTCCGGGGCCCCGACGTAGACCACGCGATCGCCCACCGCCTGGTGGAGGTGAATGTGGCCAAAGATGCCGAGGTCGACGGCTTCGGGAATCCCATCCAGGCGCAGAGAGAACTCCCCCGGGAGCACCTCTGGAGAAGCCGTGGCGCGCACGAGGGCCCCCTCCACGTAGTAGTGGCCGAAGAGAAGAACATGGTCCCCGCGGGCCTCCTCGGCCCGCTTTCGGATCCACTCTTGGAGCATCCGGCGGCCGAGTTCGATGACCTGGTCGGGAGAGACGTCCTCCCCCAGCCGTTCCCGGACGCGATCGAGAATCTGTTCCGGGTGCAGATAGGGAAGCAGGAGGGCGGTGACGGCCTCCCCCTCGACGGAGACGTCGCGTACGGCGGGTTCGCGGAAGATCTCCACGTGGGGAAAGGCGCGAAAGTCCTCCAAGGACGTCCCGCGGGCCCACATGCGGGGCTGGTCGTGGTTGCCGGCGATGAGCCAGGTCGGGATGCCGGCTTTCCCGAGGGGCTCGATGACGTCCCGGCGCACCAGTTCCCGGAACGTGGGGCTGACGTGGGTGCGGTCGAAGAGGTCCCCTGTCACGACGAAGACATCGGCCGCAATGTCCATGGCGTACTCCGCCGCCCGGACGAAGTTCCCGTGAAGATCCAGGGATCGCGCCGAGATGCCCGTCTCGGGGTCCACCCGGTAGGGAAAGTTCACACCTTCGTGAACGTCGGAGACCGCGACGAGACCGCCCATCCGCCGGGCCTAGCAGGCCGGCGTCCTTATAGCCTTGAGGGGGAGGTCGTCGAAAGTACTCCCACCCTGGGCAGCGCCCTACCAGTGGGAGGAGGGAGGCTGGGCGTTTCTGCCCTGGACAAGCGTCAAGACCCTCCCCCCGGCCTCGCGGAGCATCTCAATCATCCTCGCCGGCGCCCTCTCCTTCGACCTGATCAGGTCCCGAAAGACGGAGGAGGTCGCACTGAGCAGGCCATGTGCCTGGCGAAAGGGCGTGGCGAACCAGGTGAGCTTCCCGGGCCGGGACTCGTAGACCACCTTCGGAGATCTCGGAGGGGTCACTCCGGTGGTGCCAACGATGGCTTCCCGGCCTGCCTGGACGGAGACCCCTCCCGTCTCCCCCCAGATGACGGGGAGAAGGCGCCGGATCCCGCGCAGCTCCTGCATGTCCCCTACCCATGAGGCCAGGAGAGCGCCAAACTCCTCCTCAATCCGATGGGACAGCTCGGCGACTCGACGCTCGAGGACTCGGTTCTCCTGACCCTGATAGACGACCGCCACGTAGTGGTAGGTACCCTGCTCAATCAAGATGTTGAAGTTCTCGAAGCGGAGACCCCGCATGGTGTTCTCCGCACCGCTGGCGAAGGCGTCCTTCACGAAACCCTGCACGGCCTTGAACATCGCGGCGAGGATGTCCCGGTCTCTGTCGGGCGTCAAGGTCCGAGATTGGTGGGCGACCAGGATGCCCTTTTTGTGAATAACGAATACCTCTTCGATTCGCAGCTCGGGGTGTCGAAGCCTCCGGTTCAGGTAGTAGCCAAGGAACGCGAAAGGAACGAGCAGCGGCAGGAGAAACAGCCACCACGGCAACGGGATCAACCCCCCCGTTCCGAGGAGCCGGACGAAGATCTGGTTGCTGAACACCGTGAGGGGCGGGCTTCCCTGTCCATCGGTGAAATCCACCGACAGGACGAAGGATTCGAGGCTCGGACCATCCTCGGCCCGCAACCGGACTTCGACTCGGACTTGCGCATCGGGGGCCAGCGAGTCAATCCGCCAGCTCACGAGGTCCGCCGTTGTGGTGAATTCGAGGATTCCGCTCTGGCTGACGTACGCGACCCCCGGGGGCAGGGTCATGTTCAACCAGCCGGAACCCACGGCTTGGCCCCTGTTCTGGACCGTCACGTCAAGGGTGAACTCCGAGCCCACCTGCACGCTCGTCCCGGAGGCTTGGAGGGAAAGGGTGAACGACGGTGCGTAGAGGGTGACGGCTCCGGACTGTGAGGCTCCGGAAAGGGCGTTCCCGTTCCCATCGGTCGCGCTCCATGCGAGGTTGACATCCATGGCTAGACCGTCCTCCAGGCCCCGAATCACGAGGAGTCGAGCCACGAGGGAGTGGGGGCCCGGTAGGAGATCGGTGAAGCTGATGTCGAAGCCCGCCCCCGATGCGTTGTACGTCTGGGCTGGGAAGATGTCCACGAGCTCGTAGTGACCGCCGAGGCTCCAGTTGGCCCAGGCCCGGAGGGCACGCCCGGACCCCGTATTGTTGAAGTATAGAATCGCGAGGAGGATATTCCCACGTTCGGCGGAGGTGCGGTCCAAGCCAAGCACCGGGGCGAGAATCGGAACCTGAACGGTAGATTCCGTATCGGCGGCCAGCGCGGGACGGGGCATCCCGGTCGCGTCCTCGTAGGCGACACGGAACGAGGTGTTGACCCGAGCGAGGTCAGGCGTCCCGGGCGTCACGCGGATCGTCCATACGAAGCTGACTTGTTCTCCGGGTAAGAGGAGAGGCAGCGACCACCGGAGGGTTCGCGTCCCCGCTTCGTAGGTTCCGGCAGGCGTGGAGGTGAGGTAACTCGCGTTTGCATCGACCGAGGCCTCGAGGAGGTGATTCTGCGTCGCTCCGGGACTGAGATTCTCGACCGTCGCATTCAGGGTCAGGATGTCTCCGGGGTCCGCCGTGGCCGAGCTCGAGACCAGCGTGAAGTTGAGGAGGGGAGGGAAGGTCACCCGCACTGCCAGGTAATCCAAGAGGGCGGTGGACTCGTTTGTCCCCACCCGGACGCGGAAGTTGGTATCGTTCAGCTGCGCGGGGGTCCAGGCGGTGGCGGAGGAGAAGTCCAACCACTCTAGGGTGTCATCATCTGCGGACTTGTTTGTGGCTGTCTGGTTAAGGGCCCAGGTCGAACCGCCGTCCCAGGAAACCGTCACATTGAGGATGGGTCGTTCGTTGAGCCGGTACCACTCTACCCCGACCTCGACCCGGCTCACGGAGTCCTGCGGGCTCAGGTCCACCCCGAAGTCTGACCAGGCGGTGTCATTCTTCCCGGGGCCCTTGGAAGGCCAGACCGCGACGATGCCCGTGCCACGATTGAAGGAACTGACGGTCGCCGTCGCGATGTATGTCTTGTCCGTCTGGGCGGTCGTCTCGACCTCGCTGGCTGTTGCAAGCCTCGCGGAGTTAGGATGGGGACCATCGGTTCGTTCGAGAAGGGGGGAAGTCCACGCACCCCACGCATCGAAAGACCCGCCTGATCCGTGGGCCGCTCCGAAGACCACTACACCCCCTCTCGGAACAGTTACGAGCTCGACCTCGATGGTCGTGGCCGACACCGCGGCGTCCTCAATCTCCGCATCCGTTGGTCCGTTCTGAGAGACTTGCGTGTACAGATGAGCGTGAACGCCCCAATCGGAATTGCCGCCCACGATGGCGACGCTAACCAGCCCGCTGGAGGCACCCAGATCATCATCATCGCAATACCACATCTCTTGGTGGTTTCCAGCCCCGGAGGGGTTGTCGGCTTCCGTCACGAGGTTGCAGCTGTTTGCGTCCACCGTGACATCGGTGAGGCTTGTTCCCGAGCTTTCCTCATCCGCCACGACCACGACGAGACGGTCCGTTCCGGGCGACCCGATGTCGAAGGAGAACGATGTTCCTCGCACTCCGCCGGCGCGAACGTATTCGATCGGCGTCGCATTTGCGGTGGCATAGAGGTCGTCGGAGTCGGAGGCCCTCCCGCAGGCCGTCCAGTTATTGCCGATGGCCTCACACCGCGCCGGCTCTCCCTGGACCTCGTCGCCCGCCGCCTGACCGACGGGAGGCGCGAAGTCCGCGAAAAAGGGAACGGCTCCCCACGTGAGGAGGAGGCATAGCACCAGAAGGGCCGCTAGCCCCGGATTCCGCATCCGGAGCGCTGGCACTAGCGGAGGGTGCACGCCCAACTCGTCTTAGAGCTTGGCCCAAATAGGTTTCTTCCTCGTTATCACCAAGCCATCTCATCTCGGCCTGTCCCACGATAGCCATTCACAGTCGGCCGGCCCTTAGAAAAGGCCCCGCACCTCCGAGACGTGCTTATGGCCGAGGTAGAGTTCTTCCCACCGCTCCCCCAAGGCCTCTTTGAGGGCCGCCATGGCGTCGCCGAGATCAAATCCCCAGCTGGGATCCAGGGCGAGGATCGCACCCTCGGAGCCCGAGAGGAACTCGATGGCCAGGACCTCCTGGAAGTCCTTTCCTTTCGGCATCATCGTGGTAAAGACCGCGACAATCTCCTCCAAGGGGACGACGTAGCGCCTCAGGCCTTTCACGACCTTCACGCCGGCCTGGCTGACCTCGACGTGCTTACCGCGCCACAGGACCCCGAACAGGAGGAACCAGAGCACGGGCGAAGAACCAGCTTCGGCCTAATACGGCTTTGTGCGCCCTCCCGCTTTCGACTCCGCCACCCTTTTGCCCGCCCTCCCCATGTCTCGTGCGTGTCCCTCCACTCCACGGCCCATCCGCGCATCTACCAGGACGGGGGCACCTTGTTCAGCCCCAACCTGGTTCCAGGAACGTCGGTGTACGGGGAACGGCTCGTTCGAGAGGGCGGGCGGGAATTTCGGGCGTGGAGCCCTCGACGGAGCAAGATGGCCGCCCTCCTGCTCCTCCTCGATTTTCGCCTCCCCATCGCGGAGGACGCTTCCCTCCTGTACCTGGGGGCGGGGACCGGCACGACCGCCAGCCACCTCTCGGACCTGGTTCCACACGGTGCGGTCTACGCCGTCGAGGTCGCACCTCGACCCTTCGAGAAGCTCCTTCGCCTCGCGGAAGGACGAGCCAACATCGTGCCCCTCATGGGCGACGCTCGGGAGCCGGCGGCGTACCGTCACCTCGTGGGTGACGTCGAGCTCCTCTATCAGGACGTGGCGCAACGCGACCAGACCGCGATCCTTCTTCGCAACTTGCCCCTCCTGCGAGAAGGTGGTCTTGCCATCCTGATGATCAAGGCGCGGAGCGTCGACGTGACCGCTGCCCCGGAGTCCGTCTTCGAGCGGGCGCGCAAGGAACTTGGGGCTGTGGGCCTCCTCGTGAACCGCGTCGTCCCCCTCTCCCCGTACCAGAAGGACCACGCCGCCCTTCTCCTTCGGCGGCCAGGTCAGACCCGTTAAATACGGGGATTCCCTAGAACCCCGACCGAAGAAACAGCCTCATGGCCAGGATGCATCGAAGGACGAAAGGGAAGTCCTCCTCCAA
>JBHHWA010000022.1:0-9046 GCA_046756285.1 Thermoplasmata archaeon | reverse complement strand
GCGACCTTCCTCGCGCGACACGACTGTGTGGTCGGCAACGCGTCTCGCGAACACCCGAAAGTGCGAATCGTCCACTGGTGTCTCAACAATCGGGACATCTTTCAGGTCACGGGCCCTGAGGATCAGGTGAAGGCCTTCGAAGGGTGGGTTGACGAAGTGTTCACCATGCGCCAGAGTTCGAAGACCAAGGACGGAACGCTCATGATTACCCGAGGGTGCGCCTGCATCGTGGCGAAATCCATCTCCAACGTAGTCGATGAGGTCGGGGCTTGGGAGATTCCCCCGATTGTGTACGAAAATGGCTGGGAGTCGTGGCGGGTCATTACCTGGGACGAGGTCGCCATGCGGGAGCTCTTCAAGGGACTCCGGGAGCTGGGCGAGGTGGACATCAAATCCCTCCGTCCCATCGAGAACTCAAAGATGGAACAGATGATGCTCATGCCCGCCTCGGATGTCTTCGCCGAGCTGACCGAGCGGCAGATCTCCGCGATCAACCTGGGCCTGGAGCACGGGTACTACTCCCTCCCGAGCGAGACGAAGGTCGAGAATCTCGCCCAGGGGGCCGGTCTCTCCCCCTCCACCTTTAGCGAGCACCTGCGGAAGGCGGAAACGCGGATTCTGCGTAACCTTCGCCCTTACCTGCAGGCGTACGCCACGCGGGGTCCCAGCGACTTCGCCATGAGCCGGTTACGCCACTCCTGAGCCGCAGGGCGGTGAGACGCGGGAACGGACCCGTCACTCCTTCAGCGGGACCCACAGGATCGTTGTGAGTTTCTCCTGTTCCTCGCCGAGGTGGTCGAGGGGATCGCAGACGTAGACGTCCCCCGGCGGTCCGGCGACCTCCCCGATGGGAGAGGCGAGGGCCTTCTGCATGAACTCCGCCCAGGCGTCTCCGAGACGGTCGTAGGGTCCCTGGATGACGTACCAGGCCACCTTCCCCTGGACGTGCATCCAGGACGGAAGCTCGCCTGCCTGCACGGCACCGTGGGCGAGCTCGTCGTACATCCGGTGAACTTCCTCACACGCGGCCATGGCCTTCCCCTTGCTTCCGAGCCAGCGGCCTTCGATAAGGATTGTGGTGCTAGGTCTCGTTAAGTACCGGAGGCGTGCATGACGAGCGACGTGGAGGAGCAAGCAGCCTTCCGGCGCGCTTTGTTGGCGTGGTATGCAGAAAGTCGCCGAGACCTCCCTTGGCGGCGAACGAGGGACCCCTATGCCATCCTTGTCTCCGAGGTCTTACTCCAACAGACTCGGATTGCCCCTGGCGAGTCCTATTACCGACGCTTCATGGCCCGCTTTCCGACGGTGCAGGCCCTGGCGCAGGCCAATTCGGAGGAGGTCCTCCAAGTGTGGGAGGGGCTGGGATACTACCGAAGGGCCCGTCTCTTGCATGCCGCGGCCCAGGAGATCGTGAGCCACCACAACGGGCATGTCCCGAAGGATCCCGATGTCCTCCTTGCCCTCCCGGGTGTGGGACCGTACACAGCCGGAGCCGTGGCGAGTATCGCCTACGGGCACCCGATGCCCGCGGTCGACGGCAACGTGACACGCGTCCTTGCGCGTCTCTACCGTATCGAGGAGGACGTCACACGCTCTTCAACCAAGCGATCGATTCTGGCTCGGGCGACCCGACTTGTCCCAGGGCGGAATCCGGGAACCTTCAACCAGGCTCTCATGGAATTGGGGGCCCTTGTCTGCCTGCCCAAAGCGCCCCGCTGCGGGGCGTGTCCCGTGATTCGGTGGTGTCGGGCCCGCGCGACCGGGACGGAAACCTCCTTGCCGCGGCGGCGGAAGCCCTCCCCTGTGCCCACCGTGACGGCGGTCTTCGCCCTCGTCCAACGGCGGGGGGAGGTGCTCCTGGTTCGTCGCCCGAAGGACGAACTCCTGGGGGGGTTGTGGGCGCTGCCGGGTGGCGAGGTTTCCGAGGGGGAGCTCCCCATGGAAGGAATCCGCCGCCTCCTCCGCGAGCGCCCGGGGGTGGTGGCCCACCCGGGACCCGAGATCGGCCGTCATACGCATACATTCAGCCACAGGCAGTGGGATGCCATCGCGCTGCGATGCGAGTTGGACGGGGACCCGCCTCTTGGCCCAGATGTGCGCTGGGTCCCCCGAGGGGAGCTAAGCGACCTGCCTATCGTTCCATTTCATCGGGCATTACTAGAGCGACGCGCGTCGCCTTCCTTGGAAGCTTTCGTCCCGGACACCTAATCCGTTTCTCCATCCCCCTTCACCACCTCGGTGACAGCATGTGCGCATCTGTGTTCTCGAAGTGACGCTAGGCGCGTGCCTGACCGGGAACTTCGCGGATCCAGGCCTCGTAGGCGTCAAAGCTCCGAGGGCGTTCGAGGAAGGCCTCGACCAAGTCCGCTGCCGGGCGGGCACTGCCGGGGGCCAGGACGAGCCGCCGGTAGCGTTCCCCCTCAGTGAGGTCGAGGAGAGACCCCTGTGCTTCAAAGCGGGTAAACAGATCCTTGGCGATGACCAGGGACCACATGTAGGTGTAGTAGATTGCGGAATAGCCATTCAGGTGGCCGAAGTTGCATTGGAAGTGCGTGCCTTCGTACCAGGGCAGGATGTCGTACTTGCGCTGCAGCTCCTTGGCGACCGCCGTGGTGTCCAGCCCCCCTGGATCGCGGACGTAATAGGTGAGCGAGAGGGCCGCCAGGAACATCTGGCGACGCACGGACAGGCCCCGGCCCAGGGCGTCTGCCCCCCGCATGCGGTCGACCATCTCCGTGGGGATGGGCTCTCCCGTTTCGTAATGGGTGGCGAAGGTCTGGAGGGCCTCCGCATCCCAGGTCCATTCCTCGAGGAGCTGGGAAGGGGCTTCGATGAAGTCCCATTCCAGGCGGGACATCGTGTTGTAGGCCCAGCGGCCGTGGCCCGAGAGGATAGAGTGGATGAGATGGCCGAACTCGTGGAAGAAGGTCACCACCTGGAGGTGGTCCATCAAGGCGGGGCCCCCGTCCTTCGTGGGGTCGGGAAAGTTGCACATCAGGAGGTTCTGGGGGAGCTGGATGTCCCGCACACCGGACACGACCCCGGCCGAGGCGGCGTGGGTGAACTTCGCCTCTCGGGGGTGAAGGTCTAGGTAGATGCGGCCGAGGTGGGCGTCCCGCTCGAACACGTCGAAGGTCCGGACCGATGCGTCCCAGACCGGGGCGTCCTCGACCGGCTCGTACCGCACGCCGAAGAGCCTGGAGGTGATGGTGAGGAGGCCCTCGAGGACCTTCTCGAAGGGGAAGTATGCCCGCACCTCCCGGGAATCGAAGTCGTGCTGGGCGGCCCGGACCCGCTCGGCGAAGTAGAGCCGGTCCCAAGGATCGAGGTCAGCGGCTTCCGGATCCTCCTTCCGTTTCTCCGCAAGGAGCGCCTCGTAGTCCTCTTGCGAACGCGTCCTGGCAAGGGCGGTGATGCGGTCGATGAACTCCTCTGCCGCCTGGGCGGACTCGATCATCTTGTCCTTCGTGACGTAGTCTGCGAAGTGGTCGTACCCCAGGATCTCCGCGAGTTCCCGACGCTTGGCCAACAGGCCGTCCAGGACTTCCATGTTGACCGGGTACCCCCGGTTCAGGTGTTCCCAACTGAGGCGACGCCGCACGTCCGCGTGGTTGGCATACTGGAGGACGGGGAAGAGGTCGGGGTAATCGGTGGTCACGACGATGGTCCCGTTCGCGTCCGGCGGATGAGCCGTGATGAAATCCTCCGGGAGCCCATCCAACTCCTCGGCGCTCTCCAACCGAATCGACCGGACGTCTTCCCGGATATTTCCATCGAACTCCTGGCCGATGGCGACGATCTCGTCGCGCAGTGCTTGGACCACGGCACGCGTGGCCTCGTCCCGGTCCACCCCCGCCAGGCGGAAGTCCCGCAGGATTTTGAACACGGCATACCGGGTCGCCTCGTCCTCGTCCTCCACGTCGAGGGCATCAAAGGCGTCGTAGAGGAGCCGGTTCAGGCTGAGCTCCGTGAGGAAGCGTTGGGCCTGCTGGTGAACCGCGTCGCCCGCCTCCCGCATGGCCTCCGAGGGGTGGACGTTGAACAGGATGTCCCCCTGCTGAGAGACTTCGGACGCCCTGAGCAGGAGGTCGTTGAACGGAACCAGGGTGTTGGCAACCGTTCTCTCGCTCCGATCCGCGAGGAGGGCTTCCAGCTTCCTCCGAGCTTCGGCCAGTGCTTCGTCTGCCTCCCGCTGGACGTCCTCGGGAGAGGTTGCCAGGAGGAATCTGGGCCTCGTGAGTGTGGTCTGGTGTTCTTGTGTCTCCGAACCCACCTTCTCACCCCGGGCTTCCGCACGATGATTCCCCATATCAAGTATTCTCCCTTCGGCAGCCGTCCTCTGCCGGCGCCAAGCCTTTTATGCCGGCCCGCGTCGAATAGGCCGTGGGGAGCCCCTCTCGCCTCGACTATGGCATCTACGCGCTCTTGAGCATCGTCTGGGGGAGCACGTGGCTCGCCATCAAGGTCGGATTGGAGGGGGCACCGCCCCTCCTCGCCGCGTCCTTGCGCTTCTTCCTCGCAGCCGCCATCCTTCTTCCCCTCACCGTCCTGATTCGGGCCCCTTGGCCTCGGGGCCGGGTGGAGTGGAGCGTCGTGGCGTTCGTCGGCGTCGTCCTATTCGTCTTCGACTACGCTCTCATTTATTGGGCGCAATCCGTCGGCCTCGACTCGGCCCTGGCGGCCATCCTCTTCGCCACCATGCCCTTCCAGACGGCCTTGATGGCCCATGCCCTCGTTCCAAAGGAGCGACTCACGGGCATCAAGATCCTGGGGATCAGTATGGGTTTTGCCGGGGTCTTCCTCATCTTCGGGGGCGGGGTGACCGGAGCCGCCTCCGTCGGGCTCCTCGCCATGTTGGCCGTGGTCCTGAGCGCAGCCTGTGCCTCCGCGGCTTCCGTGGCGGTCAAGCGGTGGGGACCCAACGCGAACCCCTACAGCTGGAACGCGGTGGCTATGGCCATCGGGGCGGTGGGCCTCCTCATCCTCTCCTTGGGGGCGGGGGAGCCTTTGATCGCGCCAGGGTGGCCGCAGGGCGTCCTCTCGATCCTCTACCTCGCCGTCTTCGGGACCGTTGTTGCTTTCGTTGGTTACGTCCGCCTCCTTAGGACCTTCCCGGTGACCACCATGTCCCTCATTGCCTTCATCACCCCCGTCGTTGCGGTCTTCCTCGGCCTGGTCGTGGCCGGTGAAAGCCTGGCCCCCCTCGTCGGGATTGGTGCGGGGATTACACTGGCCGGGGTCTTCGTCTCGACGTGGCGACGCCGTGTGCCCCTCCGAGGCACAGCGGAGTCCGCACCTGTGCCAGCAGACACGGGCAAGCCGTGACCCGCCGCGACTTAACCCACGTGGGTCGGAAAGTAGAGCTAAGGTCTATGCCGAAAGGCGAGCTACAGGTTGGAGGAAGCCTGCGATCATGAGCCAAGGAGACGCTGCCTGGGGTCCGGACAAGGTCGACCATCCAATCCCGGGACCCCTCAATCGGTTGTCCGAGAGCGAGCTGGAGAGGAAGCAGGCCATCGGGCGGGTGGGAACCGCCGTTCTGGATTCCCTGACGTCCCGGTTTCTAGCGCAAGGCTTCGACTGGTTGCTCCCGGTGGTCTTCTCCCCGTCCACGGACCCCCTGTGGCCCGACCCGGGGGCATCCATCGAAAAGCGCGTCGAGGTCGAGATTTACGAGCGGACCGTCCGTGCCACACTGAGCATGATCATCCACAAGATGGTGGCGTGTTCCTTGGCCTACCCGAAGCTGTTTGCGCTCTCTCCGAACGTCCGGATCGAGCGGCGAGAGCGGGGATCGACGGGCGTCCACACCTACGAGTTCACGCAGCTCGATTTCGAAATTCGCGACGCGTCCGCCGAGGACATTCGGGACCTGGTGGAAGGCGTCTTCCGAGGCCTCTTGGAAGATCTGGCGCGCTCCCGAGGGGCGGAGCTTGACCTTTTGGGGGTCACGAACACGGAGCCCCCCGCTGCCCCCTTCCAGGTCCTCGATCGGGTCGACTTGGAGGAGAAGTACGAAAAGGACTGGGAGGGGGGTCTGAGTGCCGATCTACGCCAGCCGGCCTGGGTGGTCAACATTCCGCGCGAGTTCTACGATTTCGAGGATCTCGACACGGGCGTGTGGGACAACTACGACCTGTTCTTGCCGGGCATCGGCGAAGTACTGTCCGGCGCCCGCCGGGAGTCAGAACACGCTAAGATTAGCCACAAGATCGAGCGAGACGAGGTGGACCCCGCGAACTACGAGTTGCTCCTATCCCTCGCCGCCGAGGGCAGGCTGAAACCGTCGGCCGGAGCGGGAATTGGCCTCGAGAGACTCATCGGCTGGATCGCAGGGGCGCGGCACATCGGCGAGGTCCAGGCCTTCCCGAAGGTACCGGGCACCGTGTACGATCTCTGACGGGAAGACCGGGGTCGTTCCCCTTTCGCGCAGGAGAGAACCGGAGGACGAGGGTTAAATATCGGCCTGATCGGAGCCTCTCCGACCATGCCCACTTCCGTCGCCCGCCGGGCCGGGCGTCATGTGCTGGTGGCGCTCCTCGCCCTCGCCCTCTTCTACTTCTTCCTCAGCCTTCGCCCGGGAACGGGGGTCCATGCCATGAACCGTTCGTTCGCGGATGCTGCCTTCGTCTTGTTGGTCGTTACCATGGCCTTGGGTCCCTTGGCGAAGATGTCCCCGGCCCTTCGCCCCGCGCTCACCTGGCGTCACGAGTTCGGCGTGTGGACGATCCTTCTCGCCGCGGTCCACCTGTACATCATCCTTGACGGTTGGGTCCAGTGGGACCTCGGAGGCTTCTACCTCATTCCAGGGGAGGCGGATTTTATCAATCGCAGCTTCCTGATGGGCAATCTGCTCGGGGCCATCGCCCTGAGCTACGGCATTCTCCTCCTGCTCACGTCCAACCGCTGGGCGCTCCGGAGGCTGGGGAAGTCGTGGAGTTACATCCAGTCCGGATCTCGGATCTACCTCCTGCTGGTCGTCGTTCACTCGGCCCACTTTCTGCTGTGGCACTACAGCAACCTCCGTGAGGCCACACCGAGCGTCTTCGTGACGCCCTTTCTCCTTCTCTCCGGGCTTCTCTACCTGCTCATTTTCCTCGGCTTTTTCGCTACGCTGAAACAGAACCGGCGGCGGGCTGTAGCGAGGGGAGGGTAGGCCGGTCAAAGATACCCGGTCAAGGCTAAAACTGATCAATCTCGATGGCGGACGAACTCGCGTCGATCTGCGCGAACTCCTTCTCCGAAAGGTCCCAACCTGCGGCCCCGACGTTGCTCTCGACATGAGCGGGCCGCTTGGCGCCCGGGATCGGGATGACTCCTTCGTGGAAGAGGTGCCAATTCAGGGCCACCTGGGGAACCGTCCGGTCGTGGGCCCTCCCTACCTCCTTCATGATCCGAAGGAGTTCAGCGACCGAGGCGAGGTTCTTGTCGCGGAAGAGGACGTGATCCGTCCGCAGCGGGTCCTCGGGCTTGTGATCCTTGTCGTACTTCCCCGTTAGCAGGCCCTTGGCCAAGGGGCTCCAGGCGAGGACGGAGATGTCCTCCCTCTGGCAGTATGGCAAGACCTCCTTCTCGATCTCCCGCTGCAAGAGGCTGTACTGGACCTGGTTGGAGGCGATATCCGTCTCAGAGAGGGCGGCCCGCGCTTCTTCGAGATCCCGAACCGCGAAGTTACTTACGGCGATGGCCCGAATCTTTCCATCTCGGTAGAGCTGCTCCAACCCATGCATGGTCTCTGTGAGGGGAACCTGCTGCCAGGGATCAGGCCAGTGCACCTGGTATAGGTCGATTGCGTCGATGCCGAGTCGCTTCAGGCTTCGATCGCAGGCTCGCTGGACGTCGTCGTATCGGAGGTGGTTGCCAGAGACCTTCGTGGCGATGACCACCTCGTCGCGTCCGATCTCACGGATGCCCCGACCCACTACCTCCTCCGAGTGCCCGGCGCCATAGCCCTCCGCGGTGTCGAAGAGGTTGACCCCGAGTTCATGAGCCCGGACCATCGCGGCGATGGAATCCTCGTCGCTGACGTCGTCCCCCCAGGGGTTCTTGCCGCCTGCCTGCCACATCCCGACCCCGATGCGGGACACGCGGATGCCGCTCTTTCCAAGTTCCACCTGCTCCATGAGCCCCCTCCAAGCCCCTCTGGCGTCGCTAACCGGTCTGCGCCAGTTAGGGATCAGGCGGCGAACCTACCGTGACTGAGATGCTCATGGACTACTTTCCAATCGTTGCCCAATCGTCTCAGCACGGTTGTGCCTCGTCCCGACCCGGAAGCCTCTTGTCCCTTGATCGTCCCAGACCAGCTGAAGTCGTATACACATGCAGCGACCTCATCGGATCTCGCCAGCCATGTCAGGTTATCAATGGAATATGACTCGGCCTGGATGAGCTCGAAGTTGCGCCTAAGGACCCGTTCGATCGCCTGTTTGCCAATGTGGGCTGATTCATCGCTAAAGAGGTAGACCGCTCCTTCGTCGATCAGGGATAGGATTCCGTCAAGATCATGACCATCAGTCGCTCTTTCATACGCCGACATGAACTCATCCGCGGTCTGCCTCATGGTTGTCTCCTGATGAACTAGGCTGAGCGGCCGGGGGGCAATGAGAGGTCCTCCATCGGCGCCTGGGCGGTATGAGGTCCTAGCTCCTCCGTGCCATAAACGTTTGGAAGGGATTCAAAGATCACGGCCGGGGCCACTCCGAGTGAGGCACCGTCCCCGACGACCTTCCGGGATGCCGCAAAGCAATTATGGTTGAGCGGGCATCCGGCCCGATGACCGCACCTGTCGATGGCAAGTCGGGAATCACTCTTGACACGGTGATTATTGACACCCCCCGCATCCAGGAGATGGCGGACTTCTACGGTGGTGGACTTCGCCTCGGCGCGCCCAAACCTGAGGGGGACGATCACCTTGGCTTTGCTCTCTCAAATGCGTACTTTGGGTTCGATCGGGTGGAGCGAGCACGAGATTCGTATCCCGGAGCCGTCTCTGTCTGGTTCGAAGTGGACGACTTGCAGGCCACGTTCCAACGCTTCGTGGACCTAA
>JBHHWA010000021.1:0-9067 GCA_046756285.1 Thermoplasmata archaeon | reverse complement strand
GGCATCACGGAACTCGTGACGAAGCCCGGCATGGTGAACCTCGACTTCAACGACATCAAGACCATCATGAAGGGCGGTGGCGTGGCCATGATTGGGCTGGGGGAGAGCCAGGCGACGGGGGAGGAACGGGCCATCGAGGCCATCGACGAGGCCATCAACTCCCCGCTCCTGGAGGTGGACGTCTCCTCTTCCACGGGCGTCCTGGTCAACGTGGTGGGCGGGGAGGACATGAGCGTCTCGGAGGCGGAGCGGGTCGCCGAGGAGGTCCAGACCCGGGTGAGCCCCAACGCCCGCATCATCTGGGGCGCCACCGTGGACCCCGGCCTTCGTCACGTCCTTCGCGTCATGCTCGTCGCCACCGGCGTGAAGTCGAAGCAGATCCTGGGCCGCAAGACCGCCCAGGAGGTCAAGGAGAAACTGGGCATCGACTTCGTGGGGTAACGTCTATGGGGGTCTTCGCGAAAGCCCTCGCCTTCCCGCAGGAGGAGGAAGCCCTCCCCGAGACTCCGCCCTCGGCCGACGAAGAGTTGGAGGCGATCCTCCGGGACCTGCGGACCACCATCAAGATCGTCGGGATCGGGGGGGCCGGCTGCAACACGATTAACCGGACCGTCCAGGCCGGCGTGGAGGGGGCGGACCTCTACGCGGCCAACACGGATGCGCAACACCTCCTCCATGTCCGTGCCCCCAAGAAGATCCTCCTGGGTCGCAGCACGACGCGCGGGCTGGGGGCGGGCGCCCTGCCCCATGTGGGCGAGGAGGCGGCCCGGGAATCGGAGCCTCAGATTCGAACCCTCATGGAGGGAGCCGACATCGCCTTCGTCACGTGCGGCCAAGGCGGGGGAACGGGCACTGGGGGCGCCCCCGTGGTGGCCCGCGTCGCGAAGGAACTGGGGGCCCTCACGGTCGCCATCTGCACCCTCCCCTTCCGGGCGGAAGGCGTGACGCGCCGTGAGAACGCCGAGTGGGGACTGGAGAAGCTGCGCAGGTACGCGGACACCCTCATCATGATCCCCAATGATCGGCTCTTGGAGCTGGTCCCCCGGCTGCCCCTGGCGGCCGCCTTCAAGGTGGCGGACGAGGTCCTCATGCGCTCCATCAAGGGGATCTCGGAGATCGTCACGCGACCGGGCCTGGTGAACCTCGACTTCAATGACATCCGGACCGTTATGGGCGAAGGGGGTGTGGCGATGATGGGGATGGGGGAGAGCCAGTCCGAAGCACGCGCCGAGGAAGCGGTGGAGCAAGCCATTAGCTCCCCCCTCCTGGAGGTCGACGTGAGCGGGGCCTCCGCTGCCCTTGTGAATGTGACTGGGGGCATGGACATGAGTGTGCTGGAGGCGGAGCGGGTGGCGGAGTACGTCCAGGAGCGGATTAGCCCCGACGCAAGAATTATATGGGGCGCGATGGTTGATAACAGCCTCGAGCACAGGCTGAGGGTCATGGTGGTCCTCACCGGCGTGAAGAGCCGGCAGATTCTGGGTCGGAACCTGGAGGCCGAGCCGCACGCGCCCCCCGTCGACTTTGTGCGTTAGGCTGGTCAACGCGGATGGACATCGTAGATCGCGCATGGGAATTCCAGAAGCGGATCGAGGAGCGAGCGAAGCGGCTGGGCCGGGGGAAGTACGGCCGCGTCCTGCGGATGGCTCGGAAGCCCACGTCCGAGGAGTTCAACAAGACCCTCCAGATTACGGGGATCGGCCTCCTCCTGCTCGGGGGCCTGGGCTTCGGCATCTTCCTCCTGGCGACGGAGCTCCCGAAGCTCTTGCAGGGCCTCTCCCCGTAGGGCGGGATTGCGCGTGAGCCTGTTCGACGACTTTCGTCCAGAGGAGGCCCCTCAGGAGGCCAAGGAAGAGCCCCTCATCGTGAAGCACGGGCTCCGGGTTTCCCTCCGGGAGGGGGAAGAAAAGGCCATTGTCACCGCGGGCGTGGACGTCGATTACCCCCTCCTGCTGGAGAACGTGGGGAATCGGGACGAGGTGGCCAACCTCAAGGTGGACCTCGTGGCCGGGTCGGACGTCTCGGAGCCGTCGGACTGGATCATCAAGGTGACGGGCGTCGAGCCCAAAGTATGGGACCTCACCTTCACCGGCGTGTACGAGAAGGAGGTGACCTTGAAGAAGGGAGCCTCGAAGGACGTCACCCTCGCCGTCACCGCCCCCCGCGGCGCCCAGTACGGGGATCGCCTCAACGTCATTGTCACCCTGACCTCCCAGGAAGATCCGGCCGTCTCCGACGCCATCACCCTCTCCACCGGCACGAAGCAGGCCGTCATGGCGGTGAAGACGTCCATCGGGTACGAGAAGGCGGTGGCCGACTCCATTGCCTCTCGGGCGAAGTCGGGGGACGTGGGCGTCTACTCCATCCTCTCTCCCACGACCATGCGGGGGTACGTGTTCGTCGAGGTCATGAACGCGGAGAAGCTCCAGCAGATGGTCAAGGGCATCCGACGCGCGCGGGGCCTGGTCCAGGGGGACACGAGCCTGGACGAGATCGACCACTTCCTCGAGCCGAAGCCCCTCGTCTCCGGGATCATGGAGGGGAACATCGTGGAGCTCATCTCCGGCCCCTTCAAGGGGGAGAAGGCCCGGGTCATGCACATCGACGAGGCCAAGGAGGAGATCACGGTGGAGCTTTTCGAGGCCATGGTCCCCATTCCCGTGACCATCCGTGGGGACAACGTCCGGGTGCTGGAGAAGGAGACGAGCTAGGTGGAGACCGTCGACGTCCTCGTGGAGGGCGGGAAGGCCACCGCAGGACCGCCCTTGGGCCCGGCCCTGGGCCCCCTCGGGCTGAACATTCTCCAGGTGGTGGAGGCGGTGAACGAACGGACGGCCTCCTTCGATGGCATGAAGGTCCCTGTGAAGATTCTCGTCAGTCCTACCGAGGGCACCTTCGAGCTGGTTGTCGGCACGCCCACGACCTCTGCACTGCTCTTGAAGGAGGGGGGATTGGAGAAGGGTTCAGGCAATCCCCGCACGGATAAGGTGGGAAATCTCACCCTGGCCCAGGTGGTGCGCGTCGCCCAGATGAAGGCGGACGGGACGCTCGGGGCCGACCTGAAGGCGAAGACCCTGGAGATTCTCGGCTCGTGTGTGTCCCTCGGCGTCACTGTTGAGGGGAAGGAGCCGCACGACGTCCAGGCTGAGGTCAAGGGCGGCCTTCACGACCGGGTTTTCAAGGTTTGACAGCTCCCGACCGACCCACCCGAGAGACTCTTTCGGCCATGCCCATCGCCGAAGACCCGTGGAACCACCGCGCTAGTGGCAGACCCCTCCACAAAAGCTTATTATCACCTCCCTGCTAGCTCAAGGACCCTGTAGGAGGCGCAGGCCGCAGGGACTACAGAGGGATTTCCTTGGCAGAGGCGGGGCTCGTCGAAGGCATTCAGCAGGCCTTGGAGCAAGCCAAGCCTCGCAAGTTCACGGAGAGTGTCGAGGTCGCCATCAACCTCAAGGACATCGACCTCAGCCTCCCCTCCAACCGCATCGAGGAGGAAGTCATCCTCCCGAGGGGACGAGGCCGAGAAGTGAAGATCGCCGTCTTCGCGAGCGGCGAGATGGCCGTCAAGGCGAGGGACGCGGCGGACGTCGTCATCGCCCCGGAGGAGATCGAGGCCCTGGCGGAGGACAAGTCCCGGGCGAAGGAGGTGGCACGGACGCATGACTTCTTCGTCGCGGAGGCACCCCTCATGCCTGCCATCGGTCGTCGCCTGGGCACCGTCCTCGGCCCCCGGGGAAAGATGCCCCGCCCCCTCCCCCCCGGCGGGGACCCCGTTCCGGTCATCCAGAACCTGAAGAACGCCATCCGCGTGCGCTCCAAGGACCGGCCCACCTTCCACGCCCCCGTGGGTACCAGGGACATGGAGCCGGCAGACCTGGCTGAGAACGTGGAGACGATCCTGAAACGGGTGGAGGCCAAGCTGCCCCGGGGTCGGACCAACATCGGCTCCGTCTACGTGAAGACCACCATGGGACCCGCGGTCAAGGTGATCTGATGGCCGAGGCGAAGGACCACCCCAAGGCCGCCGCGGTTCGGGAGCTCGCAGACTGGCTCGCGAAGGCCAAGGTGGTCGGCCTCGCCAGCATCGAGGGCATCCCCGCCCGCCAGATGCAGCAGATCCGAGCTCGCCTCCGGGGAACCGTGGGCTTCCGGATCATTAAGAACCGAATCTTCCAGCGGGCGCTGGAGACCGCCGCCACGCAGAGGGAGGGAATCGAGGGCCTCGAGACGTTTGCCGCGGGTCCCTCGGCCCTCGTGACCACGGAGGAGAATCCCTTCCGCCTCTACAAGGAGCTCGAAGCCACGAAGACCCAGGCCCCTGCCCGTGGCGGGGAGGTAGCCCCGGACGACATCGTGGTCCGGGAGGGGGATACTCCCTTCAAGCCCGGCCCAGTCGTCGGGGACCTCCAGAAGGCCGGCGTCCCGGCCGCCATCGAGCGGGGGAAAGTGGTCATCAAGAAGGACAAGGTCCTCGTGGAGGCGGGGCAACGGATTCGGCCGGAGGTCGCCCAGGTGCTCACCCGAATGGAGATCCTCCCCCTGACCGTCGGCCTCGACCTACGGGGCGTCTTCGAGGACGGTCAGCTCTACACGCCGGAAAACCTGGCCCTGGACGAGGAAGGCGTGCGCCGTGATCTCGAAGCCGCCGCCGCACAGGCTCAACTGCTCGCCCTTGGGGTGGCCTATCCGACGCCCCAGACGACCGTCGTGCTCCTAGGACGCGCTCACGCGCGGGCCTTTGCTCTGGCGCTGGCGGCGGAGTATCCCGGCAAGGAAGTCCTCCCCCGGCTCCTGTCCGAGGCCCATGCCCGTATGACGGCCTTGGCACATCAGGTTCCCCAAGTCATGGAGCAGCCGCCCGGGGGGCGCCGCGAGCCGCGGGACGCGGCGAAGGCGCCTTCCGAGAAGGAAGAAGCGCCGGACGAACCAGCGACGGAAGCGGAGAACGATCAGGATGAGAAAGGGGGAGCGGAGAATGAGGAGGCCCCCGAGGCCTCGGCTCCCTCGGCTGAAGATTGAGGAGGTGAACGTATGGAGTACATCTATGGTGCCATGCTCCTCCACAGCGCTGGCCAGGAGGTCAACGAGGCCAACTTGAAGAGCGTCTTGAAGGCGGCGGGCGTGAAGCCCGACGACGCCCGGTTGAAGGCGCTCACGACGTCCCTCGAGGGCGTCGACATCGAGGAGGCCATCCAGGGAGCGGTTGCCGCTCCCGCCGCCCCTGCGCCAGCCCCTGCGGAGGAGGCGAAGCCCGAGGAGAAGAAGGAGAAGAAGAAGAAGGAAGAGGAAGAGGTCAGCGAGGAAGAGGCCGCCGCGGGTCTAGGTGCCCTCTTCGGCTAGCCCCCCTTCGCGGCCCGCCCTCCGCGCCGTGCAGCGTGAGCCTTGACGAATGTAGGCCGCGTGCCTACGGCGGCTCGACGTGGACAGTCGTCTCGGCCCGCAGCTCGTGATCCACGACCCGTTTCACCTCGGTGGCAATGCGGTGGGCCTCCTCAACGGTCAGGTCGCCCCCTACCTGAATGGTGAGCGAAATCGCCCGCTGGGTCCCGTAATCGTGCATGGAGATGCCATGGCAACGGCGAACCCCCGGTACGCCGTGGGTGAGGTCCACAATCCGGCGCAGGTCCCCTGGGCTCGGGGCGCGACCCAACAGGCGCTCCCCCGACCGCCATAGCAGCGTGCCCCCCGTGTATACGATGAACAGAGACACCAGGATACCGAAGATCGGGTCCAGGATCGCCAGCGTCGGGGTCAGGCTCACGAGGAAGATCGCGAGGGCGATGAAACCGGTCAGCAACGCGTCGTAGCGGTGGTTCCAGGCGTCCCCCCGCAGGGCGTCGCTGTCGAGCTTTCGCGCGATGGCGAAGGAGAAGCGGGCGAGGAGTTCCTTGACCGCCGCCAACCCCGCGAGGACGACTGCAAACGCGACGCTTCCCTGCACCAAGGGGTTGGGCAACTCGAAGGCCGCTCGGATGAGGAGGAAGACGCCAATGAATACCAGGAAGGCCGCCACGACGACGGCGGCGATCTGCTCCAGTCTCCCGTGGCCAAAGGGGTGCGCCTCGTCCGCCTCGAGGGTCGCGTAGCGGAAGGTCAGGAGGATCATGGCCGAGATCGCGACGTCCCCCAGACCGTTGAAGGCGTCCGTGAGGACGGCGATGCTCCCGAGCAGGATGGCAAGACCCAGCTTCGTGCCAAAGAGGGAGAAGTTTACCCCGATTGAAACGCCGGCCTGCAGGTACCCGTACCGAGCCCGAACCTTGGGGTCTTCCGGGTCGCCCAGGTCGGGGAGAAGGCCCACGTTCGTCCTAGGCCTCCGACCCTACTTAGAGGTGTCAGCCCCTAGAGTTTCCCCTCTTTGGCCTTCCTCTGCATGCGACTCCGCCGCTGCTTCGCGGTGAAGCCCGTGGCCTGCTCCAGGAAGCGGTTGTGGGCCCGGATCGTGTCCGCCGCCGTCGCGTCGTCGACCTGCGGGTTCATGGCCATATCGACGTGGAGCTGGTTGGTCTCCACCCAGACCCTCATCTCCTGGATGGCTCCGTGCCGGACGAGATACTCCTCCCCGTCCTGGGAGACGGACGCGTAGCACTCCTCGAGGATCGTCTTGAGGCCGTCCCCCTCCAACGTTCGGGCGTGGCCGCGCTTGATGTCGTAGGCCTGCATGGAAACCGGCGGGGGCAGGGCGGAGTCCCGCAAAAAGCCTTCGAACGCCCTAGGTCAGGAAGCGATCCAGGTCCACCGAGGTGCGGGCGATCTCCTCCAGACGGGTGTAGGTGCCCCAGTCCTCCTGGCAGTCGCACGTCGGCTCGTTGAGCCAGTCCTCCCGCTGGAGGGAATAGTCCTCCACCGCCCGGAGGACCACGGGGTCGCAGTGGCCGCAGTTGTGCGTGCCCCGGGGCCGGCCGCCCCCCGTGGGCTTGGAGAAGACCCGGGACTTGGTTCCCCGGACCGCCTTCAGGACCTCTACGAGGGACCAGAGCCAAGGGGGTCGGAACTCCCCTCGCCGGTACAACCGATCCACGAGAGTATCCCGCTGCACGTTGGTGGGGTTGATGGAGATCGTGTCCGAGAGCCCGTCGATAGCCCGGACGGAGGCAACGACGTCGCGCATGGCCACCCGCTCGGAGACGAAGGGCGGCTTGAACAGAAGGTAGGTCTTGACGGTGGCTCCGGCCGCATGGGCCACCTGGACGGCCTCCTGGTACCGGGCGAACGTGAAGTCCTTGCTGATCGTGTGATCCCGCACGAAGTCGTCGGCGGTTTCCAGGCCGATGGCCACCTCGAAGCGCGGGCAACGCTCGAGGGCCTCCTCCAACAACGGTCGACGGACCAGCTGCGGGAGGTTCTCCACCACGACCTTCTGGCATCGCTCCCCCAGCTCCGCCAGGATGCGCCGCCGTGCCGTTGGGGGGATCTCGCTCGGGTCGAAGAAGTTCCCTGAGTTGTACACCTTCACCACGGGCTGGCCCTGGTAGGCCTCCAAGGCAGCCGCCCACTGGGTCATGAGATCCGCCTCCGAGACGTTCACGAAGCCGTCGCTCACGTACCCGCACATGGAGCACCCGCTCTTCCGAGCCCAGTAGCACCCCTTCGTGCGGAGGATGAGGACAAACGCGTCGACGATCTCTCCGTCGAGGAGCTCCCTCTCCGTCCAGGCGGAGATGTATTGGGTGGGATCGTGGGGCCGAGAGGCCCGAGTGTCCTCGATGAGAGTGGCCAGCTCCGTCAAGAGAAGAAGCTAGCCGGCGGCGCGTTAAAACCTTCACTCCCGCGGCCGCAGGCTCCTCAGACCCGCAATTACCCCCGCACCCAGCAGCACGAAGGCGACCATGGGGAGGGCGAAGAGAATCTCTGGGGTCCCCGTGACATAAACGGGGATCGGGAGTACGGCGGGCGCCACGAAGAGAACCTGGTACGCAATGAACGTGAGAAGGCCCGCCAGGGCGAGTGCGATTCCCGCGCCCGCTCTCCCCCTCGTCCGCCCCTCAAGGTGCGGTGGACTGACGCGGGGCGTCGACGCGGTTCCTTCCCCCCCTTCGGCATCCGAGGAGGCCGCGTAGGTGTCGCAGTTGTAGCAGTACCATCGATCGTACTGTGAAATGTAGGTGAGTTCGCCGCCGCAGTTCGCACAGGCCCCGGGGGCTTCGGAGGGGGCAGGATCGGTTGGGAGCTGCACGACGGCCTGAGCGCTATCTCCCCCGCCGCTCGCCGATTCGGCGGGAGGGGCCGGGGGAGGCCCATCCGCTTCAGCCGGAGCCGGTGCGTCCTCATCGAGGGGCTCCTCTCCTTTGAGCAGGAGTCCCTGCCGCCGAATGTACTCCAGCAATCGGAGACGAAGCTCGTACTTCATGCCACTCTGATCGAGCTCATACTCCTTGCACCAGCGGATGAGCTGATCCTTGGACGCCAGGTCCATCTCCTCGCGCGAGAACGGGGCGAACCCGGTTGCCGTCGCTTGCGCCTTCGTCATGCGCGCCAGCCTCCCGCTACTCTCGTTGACTTAACGCCGTTCGGGGGCGTATTCACGGCACCCGAAGCAATAGGAGCGTTCGTACTCGGCGATGAAGGTGAGTTCCCGGCCGCAGCGCGGACACGGGTTTCCCGCCCTTGTGGCGCCCGCCTTGTAATCCTGGCAGCCGTAGCAGTAGAAGTGCCCGTGTTCCGGAACGAACACGAGGACTCGATTGCACTCGTCGCAAGGAACGATGTCCTTCGGGGCGTAGGCCCGGCAGGGGTAGCAGTAGTTGCGGGCATAGGGCTCCAGGTAGGTGAGCTTCGCACCGCAGGTGGGGCACCCAGGCATCTCACCGGCTCGTGCTGCAGGAGTTCCCTATTTGAGGCTTTGTGGCTTGTAATCAAAAACGGAATTCAGGATTCGCGGCCGGTAACTCATCACGGTGTACTCCCCTCGAGCCGGGGTCGCGAACCGAGCGGTCGCTGGAGGACCGCGGGACGTGGGTCTGAAGCCGCCGAAGGGATTCGAACCCCTGACCTACGGTTCTCTCGCGAGGTTACAAGACCGTCGCTCTCGCCGGCTGAGCTACGGCGGCGCGGGGCCGAAAGG
>JBHHWA010000020.1:0-9236 GCA_046756285.1 Thermoplasmata archaeon | reverse complement strand
CCCTATCCAGCATGGGTGCCGGTTGTTGCCGGAGGACCGTATTTATACGTTCTTTGCCGATTCTCAAGCGGCATAATTAGGTGGAGCCAGGCTCACTTCTTCCGCTTGCGAACCTTCTTCTTCCGCATCTTCCCCTTCTTGCCGCCCTTCTCGTCCGCGACGATGGGTTGGCCGCAGGCGTAACACATCACGGCGTCGGCGCTGATCATCGTGTTGCAGGCCGGACACGGAATCTCGGCCTCTCCCTCGCCGCCCTCCTTCAGCTGGTACCCGCAGGCGTAGCAGATGGCGGCGTCGCTGGAAATGAGGGTCTGACAGCCGGGACACATGATCTCCCCGTCGGCCGGCTGAGCCGGGGCCTCGCCCTCGGCCGGCGCCTTCGCTTCCGCCGGGGCTTCCGCAGGGGGTTCCGGCGGGGCCTCCCCTTCGGCCGGTGCCGTGGCCTCCTCGGCGGGCACTTCGGCGGCCGGTGCCTCCCCGGCCGCACCCTCGGGCGCGGGCTCTCCCGCGGGGGGCGTTCCTTCGGGCGGGGCATCCGATGGCTCCGACGCGGGCTCCGGTTCTGGGGGCGGCGGTCGGTATTGCTCGGGAAGCTCGCCCTTGGCTAGGAGGCCCTTCTCCAGATCCAGGAGGCGTTTGGCCTCCTGGGCCAACCGCTCCCGCTCACCGGTGATGACCTCGCGCTCTCTCGCCATCTCCTCCTCGTACTGGGCGAGCCGCTGGGTCTTGGTTCCGAAGTCCTGGACGGACTTCTCGAGGGTGGCCTGAATCGTGCCGAGCTCCCTCTCCTTGTTGGCCGCGGATTTCGTGATGGCGCCGAGCTCCTTGCTCTCCTCCGCCAGGTTCTTCTCCTTGGTGGCGGCCTCCCCCTCCCGAGCGAGGAGCTTCTCATGGCGGGCGTCGACTTGCCGCTCGCGGCCGCCGATCTCCGCCATCGCCTTGTCGTGGGACTTCTTCGTCTTCAGAAACTCCTGGTGGTCCTTGGCGAACTCGGCCTCGCGACTGGACAGCTCCTTCTCCCGGGCCTCGAGGCCCTTCTGCACCGTATCGAAGCTGGCCTTCGCCCGGGCGACTTCCTCCGCCTCGCGCTGGATCTCGGCCCCCTTGGCGTTGAGCTCGTCCCGCTCCTTCGCCATCTCGGCCTTCTGCTCGGCGGCGGCCGCTTCCTTCTCCTTCAGGTCGGCGACCTTGCCCTGAATCAGGTCCCAAACGTCTCCTTGCTCGTCTGCCACGGAGTCACCTTCCTTGGCGGTCCCACGGTCGCCCCAAGACGGTTAAGAACGTTTGCCCCTCAATCTCAGGGGTGAGAAAACGTGGCGAGCGGAGCCTAGATCTCCGACGTCTCCAACAGGGGGCCGAGGATCGAGAGGCCGCCGTTGCCCACTTCCAAGAGGTGTTTCTCGACGCTGTGGCGCGCGGCGCGCATCTTCTCGACCTGCAGGTAGCGGACCAGCTTGCCCTTGATCCGGTCCAACCCGAGGTTGACGATGCCGTCCACCAGGAATCCCTCGTTCCCCAGGAGCTGGCTCTCCCCCCCGAGGGACCGCTCCATGATGATGAGGGAGAGGAGATCCTGTTCGCGGAGGAGCTTGAAGAAGTAAAACATCCGCTTCCGCATGTGGTCGGTGTCGGCCATGAGGCTGTAAAGGGCCCCCAGGGAGTCGAGGGAGAAGAGGGCGAACTTCTTGCCGTGGACCTTCCGGTAGTGGGCGATCATCTTCTCCAAGAATTGAAGGTAGTCGGCCTGGTCCTCCTCATCCATCACCTTGTCGATGTCCCGGAGGTCCGTGAAGTCGGAGATCTGCATGTTGAGGGAGATGTCCACCCCGAGGCTCTCCATGTTCCGCAGGTGGGAGGCGACCGTCTCCTCCAGCGTCGTGTAGAGCCCGAACTCCCCCGTCTGCTTCAGGTACCGGGACATGGTGGCGTAGCAGAACGTGGACTTCAAGGCGCCCGCAGGCCCCGTGACGAGGATCACCTTCGGCGGTTCGATTTCCGTTTGGAAAACCCGGTCCAGGCCAGGGAGGGACTTCCGAAACATGAGGCCACACTACGCTTTCCCGGGCCTTCTGCCGGGCGCGATATAACCGTATCGTTTTCATTATCCGTCTTGATTGGACCTTATCATCTTTCGGAATCTCGTCGGCAGATTCTTAACCGCTCATACGCCTAGAATCGGTCCCCCCCGGGGTGACCCTCGTTGGCGGATAGCGACTCCAACAAGTGCGGCCTCTGCGGCGCCGAGTTGGAGACTGGCTCCGACGTCTGCCCCAACTGCGGGGCGGACCTTTCCCTCCTCGACCTGGAGGATGGGGAGGGGCTGGAGGCCATCAAACAGTCCGCCTCCCTCGACGACCTCCTGGCGACCGTGTTGGACGAGCCGGGGATGGCTTCCTCGAAGGAGGAGAAGAGCGAGAAGCCCTTCGACGATCTCGATCTAGACCTCGATATCCCGGATGAGCCCGTGGAGAAACCAAAGCTGGACCTCGACGTCCTCGAGGAGGGCTCCTCCACCGAGACGGAGGCAGAGGCGTCGGCGGGACCCCCTCTGGAACCGGATCACGATCCCTCGACGGCCAGGGAGACAGGGGTGCTGGATGAGACGCCGACAGTGGCCGACCTGCGGGAGGTCGAGCCTCTATCCGTGACCGAGGACATTCAACAGGAGCAGGAGGAGCTCACGTACGAGTGTCCCGAATGTGGGGCGAAGGTGGCCGAGAGCGCAGCGATGTGCTTCTCCTGCGGTGCTTTGTTTTCGGAGGAAACCCTGGCTTGTCCCGAATGTGGAACGGAGGTCGTGGCGGGAACTCCGCAGTGCCCGCGGTGTGGCGTCCAATTCGTTCCGGAGGAGGTCGCGATAGCCACAGCGCCATCCTTTACCCCCGAATCACCAGCACCCGCGCCGGCCCCCGCCCCTGTGACTCGCCCCGCGCCGCGCGCTTCCGGACACATCGTGAGTACCGTTCTCGATCGGTATGAGACCCTGGAGCGGCAGCCTTTCTCGCCGAGCCAAAACCCTGTGGAACTGCAACGGTCTCTGAAGGAGTACGTGACCTACCTCCGTGGCCTCCTCATCCTTGCAAAATCGGTTCGCGTCCCCACCGAGAGCATCCAACTCAAGGTGGCCGATGCGACGAAGCGTGCCAAGGCTCACGACCTCGAGGGTGCCGTGCGGATGGCCCACAGCGCGAAAATGGCCCTGGAACAGACCCTCTCCCTGCAGATCGCCAAGCGGCTGGAGATGCTTCAGGCCGACTTGGAGACCAACCGTTCCAGGGGGATCGCACATCCTGTGGCGGAGGACCTGGTCCGGCGGGCGGTGGCGGATCTGGAGGCGGGACGTGTGCAGGGCGCCTACGAAGGCATGGAACGGGCGAGGGAGGACGTGGCGGCCAGCTCGGGGAGTCAGACGGACGCCCGCTCCGCGCTCCAGACGGCCAAGGAGATGGTCGATGAGGTCGCCCCCCTCGGCCTGGGAGACGGCGAACTCCGGAGCTTATTGGCCGAAGGGGAGAAGGCGCTGCAGGAGGGGAACTGGGAAACGGCGGCCCAGATGGCCTCTTCCGTCCAGGCGCGCGCCACCGAGACCCTCCAGGACGGGCTCTCGGGGGAGATGAAGCGGATGCGGGAGAAGGTGATGCAGCTGAAGATTCAAGGGCAGGACGTCAGCCGTCCCATCTCCCTCCTCAAGCAGGCGGGGGCCAGCATCAAGGAGAAAAGCTACGAGGATGCCCTGCGATACCTGAATTTGATCAAGCAGGACATCCAGATGTAGCTTCGGTCAGGCGAGACTCACGACCTCCGCCTCACCTTCGAGGGTGCGGAGGTCCCGCTCCTCCCAGGTCGACGGATTCAGCGTGAGGACGAAAATGAACTCGCTCTCGGCAATCTCATCGACGAGTCTGCGAAGGAATTTGAGGACCGCCTCGAAGCTGTTGCTGCTCTTGAGGAACTCCAGGCCCTCGAGCATGAGGATGCCCTGACCGCCGGAGACCATGAAGCTCTCCATGCGGTGCAGGATCCGCTCGAGCACGGGCTCCACCGTACGCTCCTCGGAGTCCTGTTTGTCCGTCAGCCAATACACCTCGGCCCCGTCAATGCCGAAGTTGTCCTTCACACGACCGGGGTTGGTTCGACACACGAGGAGGCCACGGACGCGCGTCGCCTTCTGGGCAAAGGCGCGGTAGGCGGTCTCGCCCTTCGGTTCCTCGAAGATGTAGCTCCGGCCCGGCATGAGATCTGGGAGCCGCGCCGGCTCGCTTGCGACGGCCTGGCCCGCGTCGGTCTCTTCGCGGTGGTCCCCCAGGGCCTCCCGCGCCGTGGCCACCTCCAAGGGCTTCTCCATCGCCTCGGAATAGGCCAGGACCCGATTCACCCCTCCCTCGAGCTCGCGCATGCCGACGGTGAAACGTTCGGCCAGGAAGTCCGGAAGGTCGGCCGAAAAGCCCACCTCCTTGCGGGCGAGCTGAAAGACGACGAAGGCTCGGCGGATTTCCGGGTCGGGGGCGCGGAGATCGACCACCAGGCCCGACTCGAACCGGGATCGCAGGCGGGCATCCACCCCTTGCATGCCGGACGGGTAGCGGTCGGCCACCATCACGAGGGGTTTTCCCTGGCCCCGGAACTCCTCAAAGAGCTCGAAGAGCTCTTCCTGGACCCGCCGTCGACCCTCGATGTCCTGGAGGTCGTCCAAGAGGAGAATGTCGAGAGACCGGAGGGCCTCCCGGAACTCGGCGATGGTCTCGTCCCGGTCCGCAGCCTGGATCTCGGACCAGAAACGGGTGGCCGTCATGTATCGTACCTGCGACTCCGGATCCCGCTCCAAGAACTGATTCCCCGTGGCGTGGAGGAGGTGGGTCTTGCCGAGCCCGGGGGTGCCAACGAGGAAGAGGGGGTTGTAGGGGTCCACGGCCCCCTCCGCGATGGCCTTGCAGGCCGCGTGGGCGAACCGGTTGGAGTCTCCCACGATGAAGTTGTCGAAGGTAAAGCGGTTGAGGACCCCTCTGCCCGGACCCGCCTCTTGGCGCCCCTTCTTCGCCTTCGCCCGCGCCTTCCTGGATTTCGCCTTGCGAGCCTCGGGCTTCTTCTCCCGCTCCTCCGCCTGGGGAAGGTCAGTCTCGGGTTCAGGATGCGACTCCGCCTCGACGTCATCAACGGTTCCCTCCTCCATCTCCGACTCGGGCTCGACCGGCTTCGCTTCGAGGTCTCCCGAAGGGGCGGGGAGAGGCGGCTCTTCGATCTCGGCATCCGGGTCGGCCGCTCCCGCCTCATCCGGAGCAGGTGGAACGATCTTCTTTCCCCCCTTCTTGCCCTTCTTGGGTTTCGGGGACTTCCCCTTGGCCTTGGCCTTCCTGCCCTTGGCCTTCACGTCGGGCTCCTCCGCCTCCTCCCCCTTTAGGTAGTCTGCGAGGTCCCGGATGGTCTCCTTTGCAGGAGGCGCTTTCTCGGCCACCGGTTCGGCCGCCGTCGTCCGAAGCTCCTCGAGCTTCTTCTTGAGGTTCCCGAATCCCTTCGAGATGCGACCCGACTTCGTCCGGAAGGAGTCGAGGAGAGCATCCATGTCGAGGTCGGCGTGGACCTCGATGAGAGAGCCTGGGTCCTTCGCGAGCTCCCGAACCCGGGGCTGGGCCCCCTTCCCCCGGAACAGGCCGTCGGGGGCGGCGTAGAGGGACATGGCCTCCTTGCCGTCCTTCATAATCAGGTAGCCCTCGCCCGGCTCGTCCGAACGAACGACCTTGAGGTACCCGGTAAACCCCTTCTTCTTCAGGATGGGCACCATGCGCTTCAGCGCGTCCGGCCGGCCCTTGAAGACCTTGGAGACGCGTCCCTTCGGAAGCTTGAGGTTCTTAATCACCGCGGCCCTGTCGTCGAGCTTTGTCGAGGCTCATATATAGATTAACGTGCCAGTTCCAGGAGTGATAACGGTCGCCGGCACGCCACCGCGACGCCCCCTCCCCGGAAACTCCGAAACGGTACCGAATCTATTAAGAAGCCGGGGCCCTCAGTTCTACACGAGACAACGCGAACCGGGGGATGGCCCTGCAGTTCTACACCCTGGACGACTTCGATCCCGCGGGAAGGACCGTTCTCCTGCGCCTGGACATCAACTCCCCCATCGACCCGACGTCCGGCCGCATCCTCAACGACAACCGCATCCGTCAACACATGGTCACGCTGCGGGAGCTCCGAGACGCACGGGTCGTCATGATGGCCCACCAGGGACGTCCGGGGAAGGACGACTTCACGACCATGGAGGCCCACGCCGATCGCCTGTCGTACTACCTAGGCCGTGAGGTCCGGTACGTGGACAGTCTCTTCGGCAGACAGGCCTTGGAGGCCGTAACGGGTCTCCGGCGCGGTGAGTTCCTGCTCCTTGAGAACACCCGGTTCTACTCGGAGGAGGTCATTCTCCAGGGCATGGGAGCCGAGAAGATGGCCTCCTCCCGCCTCGTCACTACACTCGGTCCGCATGCCGAACTCTTCGTGAACGATGCCTTCGCGGCGGCCCACCGGTCCCAGCCCAGCCTGATCGGGTTCTGCCAGCGCGTTCCGAGTCTCGGCGGGCGGGTGATGGAGCGCGAGGTTCGGGCCCTCGATCGCGCCCTGCACGGAGAGGCACGACCCAAGGTGGCCGTCCTCGGCGGCCAGAAGGTCGACGACTCCTTGGAGGTCGCGCGCCGCCTTCTCGGGGAGGGGGTGGTGGACCGGGTCCTGACCACCGGGGCGGTGGCCAACCTCCTCCTCTGGGCCGGCGGGAGGAAGCTGGGAAAGCCCAGCGAGCAGTTCCTCCGCCGGGAGATTCCAGGCGTCGAAGCGGTGGTCGAGGAGGGCGGTCGTCTCCTCGCCAAGTTCGGGGAGCAGATCGGGCTCCCGGAGGACCTCGTCGTCAATGTCAAGGGAGATCGGAAGGCCATCACCCCCGACGACCTGCCTGCGGAATACCCCATTTACGACGTCGGCCTCAACACGATCGTCCGCTACTTGGAAGAGATCGCCGACGCGGCCGTCATCCTCCTGAACGGGCCGGCCGGCGTCTTCGAGATCGAGGAGTTCTCCGTGGGGACGCGGGAGCTCTTCCTAGGGGTGGCCCGGGCGAACGGATTCAAGGTGGTCGGCGGAGGACACACGGTCACGGCGGTGGAGCAGCTCGGGATCGCGAATCAACTCGACCACATCAGCACGGGTGGAGGCTCCCTGATCCACTACCTGGCCGGACGTCCTCTCCCGGTCATCGAGGCCCTGAAGCGTGCCCGGGAAAAGTTCCGGGCTCCGAAACCCGGTCCCTAGGAATCATCCCCGATATCCGAGGCGCGAGGGTTTTATTCTGCCCCTTCGACGGGCGGAAGGATGGCGTCCGGGTACGTCCCCACGTACGTGCGAGGGCTCGACGAGCTCCTGGGGGGCGGCATCCCGAAGGGCAACGTCGTCCTGTTCACGGGAACCCCCGGGGCCCGGAAGACCTCCCTCGTCTACCACATCCTCCACCACAACGCCAAGGAGGGCCGGCGAGGCCTCTTCATCGCGCTGGAACAGGGCGAGAGGGATCTCCGGGCCGGGATGAGGCAACTCGGGCTGGACGGGTTGAGCGAGAAGAAGCTCTACGTCATGGACACCGTCGCCCTGCGGGCGGAACTGGAGGAGCAGGAGACCGAGAAGGACTGGCCCGCCATCATGCGATACGTCATCAAAGAGTCCGTGGAGGGTGACCGGCGGCAACTCATCGCCCTCGACTCGCTGGACGTCCTCTACGCCATCGGAGGCCTCGTCAACCCGCGGCGCGAGCTCTTCCACTTCTTCAACTTCCTCCGGGACCTGGGACAGACTACGTTACTGATCTCGGAAATCCCAGTGGGCGGCACCCGACTCGGTCGTTTCGGAGAGGACTTCCTCGCCGACGGGGTCTTCCTGTTGCGCCACTACGACGTCGGGGAGACGGGCGTTCAACTCCGTCTGCGCTGTGTCAAGATGCGCAGGACCCATCACGAGGAAGGCTACTTCGCCCTGGATCGGGATCCCAACGGGTTCTACGTGACGAACGTGATGTCCCGGCAGGGGGAACACCTCCTCCGCCGGTAGATGCGTAACCGTATCGGGGTCACAGGGTAGGAGCGTCGAGGCCTGTGGCACCTGAAGGGGCGCCAACCCCGGGTCCTGAGATCCGTCGAGGTCAGCCGATCTAGAAGGCCTGAACAACGTACACCATCAGGCCGATGATAAGGAGACCCACGAAGAGCACGCCGATCTGTACGCGATTGAACCGCCTTTGGAGCCCCATGACTTCCTCTCGGTGACTACAGGCTTCCTCCTCCAGGTGGGTCAGCAGCCGCCTCGCGCTTCCGATCCCCCACACCAGCCCGTAGACGAACGCCCCGAGTGACAGAATCAGCGCAGCCAACAGAAGCAGTCCCCAGAGCGACCCAACCAAGATCCGCGCATCGAAGGAGCCGATGTAGAGGTAAAGGACGGCTCCGAACAGGATGGTCATCGCACCCGCGAAGGGGATGTACCGGATCGCCACTGGAATGAGGTGCCGCAAGACCGCCTGGCTTGCGGGCGGGTCGGCCCGAGGGAGGGCAACCCGGAGGACCCCGACCCCGTAGGCCACGGCCCCGATCCAGGCGATGCCAAACGCGATGTGTAGATATCGCAGCGTCAGGGCGACAAGGTCGACCATGGGAGTGGAGTCTCCTTGAAGTAGTTAGAAGCTTCGCCGCCGCATCGCTTGGCCCAAAAGGACCACCCTTTGACGAGGCTGATTATTTTCGTCGATAATCGGACCCCACGCCTTAAGTCACGCTCGTATGACCGCCGCGACGTTACCTCTCGCGAGGGCGTCGCCCGTGGCTCGAATCAACTTGCGTAAGGACAGGTCGAAGGACGAGGTCCAGACGCCCCAGGGTGACGGGTCCTTAGCGGAGCAAATTGAGGGCATTACGGCCCTCCAGCACGAACTGGTCGCCCTGGAGGAGGGCGTTGTCGAGAAGGTCAGTGACGTCAATACCAAAGCCCAAGCCTTGGGCCGATTGGCCTCGGCCATCGAGGTCCGTGGGAGCGAGGTCATTCAACGGTCCGAGTCTTTGGACGGCCGAGAGTCGGCCGTCACGGAGCGGGAAAAACTCGCGGAGGAGGAGGAAGCGAGGTTGCGGGCCGACCGACAGGGCTTCGAGGATGAGAGTCATGCAATCCGGGCGGGTCTTGAGGAGCGGGAGACGACGCTAAAGTCCAGCGAGGACGCA
>JBHHWA010000019.1:0-9303 GCA_046756285.1 Thermoplasmata archaeon | reverse complement strand
ATTGTTCGTGAAATGTAGATGAGGGGTCTGGACCCCACTGGGCTCTCGAGGTGAGATGCAATGGCAGGGCCCAGGCCCACCGACGACCCGAGCTAGTCCGCCCTCGATCCCGTGAACGGTCGCCCTAGGTGGAGCCGGGACCTGGCACCCCACCCCGCTGCGGAACCGGTTCCCCCCTGCGAAGAGCCTCGATCCTCTCCCGTTCCTCGGACACCCGCGCGAGAACGGCCTCGCTGTCAATCCTCTGGGCGGCCTTCTCCGCCTCGTCCAGGTGTCTCTCGCCAGAGACGAGGTCTCCGTTCTCGAAGTAATCGCTCGCGATGGTCAGCTGAAAGAGGGCCACGCCCCTCACGTCCTTCAGCTTCAGCAGCCGATCGAGTCCCTTCTGCCAAGCCAGCTCGGCCTCCCCCTCTCTCCCTCTCAGATACGCGATGGATCCTTCATAGAGGTAGGACCACCCAATCTTCCTCTCTTCCCCAATCATTCGGAAGATCGAGGAGGACTCCTGAATCACTCCCTCCGCACGGTCGAGGTCCCCCCGTTCGATGTGCCCGCCGGCCGAATCCTGGAGGGCGTATGCAAGGATCCGCTGGTCTCCGATGAGGCGGGCGTACTCAATGGCCTTCTCGTAGTACCACTGGGCCTCCTCCTGGCTGCCCAAGAGTTCATAGCTCGTACCCAACCCCGTGTATACCTTTGCCAGCCATCGGAGGTCGCGAAGCTCCTCGAGGATGTCCCTCGCGCGGAGCTTGTAAGAGACGGACTTCGGGTAGTTGCCCCGTTGGCCGTAGTTGACGCCGAACCCATAGAGAATTTTCGCCCGGATGGTGGGATCCCCATCGGCCTGCAGGAGGCGCATCCCACGGCGGAAGGAGCGGTAGGCCTCCATGAACTCACCTGTCCGGTTTCGTAGAAACCCGATGGAATAGTGGATCGCCGCCTGCCCGTCGCCGTCCTTCTTCTTGGCGTATAGCTTCAGGCTCTTCCCGAGCTGCGCCTCCCCTCGCTCGTACTCCCCGCGGTTCAAGAGGAGGTCGCCGTGGAGACGCAGGGCCTCCGCCTCGACCCGCGTGGCCCCGATTCGCCGGGCCTCTGTGGCAACCCCTCGGTAGGCGGCCTCGGCTTCGTCCCACCGCCCACGGATGTCTAGCACGCGGCCCGAGAGGAGGTGGACTTCCGCCGCCAATCGAGGGTTCAGGGACGCGCTCTTCAACGCCTCAAGGATCCGATCAAATTCCTCCGAGAACCCGCCGTCGATGATCGCCCTTCCGTGGCGGATTGCGGACCGGGCGGCGTTCGAGGGGCTCCCAGCCCGAAGGTGGTGGAACTGGGCCGCGACGTGGTCTCCGAGACCGCCTTGGGCCGCGTAGAACCTGGCGGCCCACCGGTGGTATCGTTTCCGGTCCGAGGGGCTTAATCGCTGTGCAAAGAAGCGTCGGATCAGCTCATGCATGTCGTACGTCTTGGGCATCGTCTCCCGGAGGAGGGACTGGTCCACGAGGGAGGTGAGGACCACATAGTCCACGTCCTCGTCGAGGAAGAGCGCGTCCGCGTGAATGGGTCCGCGGAACATGGAGGCGAGGCCCAGGACCCGTCGCTCGACGTCCAGCAGCCGGCCGTACACCTGCTCCTGGAGGAAGGCATCGAAGTCCCCGCTGTCGGTGACGTCCGGCCCCTGCATCAGCTCGAGGAAGAGGGGGTGTCCCTTCGTCGCCCGGTAGATGGCCGGGAAGGCCGACTCGGGGACGTTCTTCAGGGCGAGGAGCGTCGCGGCCCCCTCTCGGTCCAACCCGCCGATCCGCAGCTCCCGAACGAGGCGTTTGACCTTGACATCCCGGGGGTCGTAGAACTTCGGGAGTGAGCGGCTAAGCACCAATATCCTTGGGCCATCGACCTTCTCCAGGATGTCCTTCAGGGCCGCGAAGAATCCGTCGAGGCTCCGCTCCGGGCGGCCGTAGTCGTCGAAGACGAGCACCCCATCGAGGCCTTCGAGGTTCTTCTCGAGGAGGAGGAGTACCTCCGGGATGTCGAGATTCTTGTGGGTCTCCACGTACATGAGGAGATCCTTCTTGCTCAGGTGGGCAAGGAACTCCCCGATGTCGTGCGTCACGTTCTGCAGGGTGCTCCACTCCTGGAAGCGGTACCAGAACACGTTGGTCTCCCCCCGGAGGTCCGTCACCAGCTTCGCTGCCAACGTCGTCTTTCCGACGCCGGGGAGGCCGTGGAGGACCAGGATCGGGCTCCTCGGGGCGTCGGACCACTGCTGGAGGGTCTCCTGCTCCTGGCGTCGGTCAAAGAAGTGCCGGATGCGTGGCATGGCCCCGAGGTAGGCGACCTTCTTTCGCCGGGAGGTCATGGTCTTGACAAACTTCGGGACGTCCAGCGTACCACGACTGATGTGGCACACCACGTCGACGAGGCGGGCATGAATCGGGAGTTCCCGGGGGATGTCCGTGACCCGCATGCGCTGGATCTCGCCCGACGGACGCCGGACCTTGACCGCCGTTTCCTCGACCTTACTCCGGATCTTCTGGGCCTCCATCTGCCCCCGGGGCGTCAGAAAGTACACGGTCCGGCGAATCTTCCCCGAAGGGACGTGGGCTCGCCGCCCGTAGAGGAGGCCTCGCTCCTCCATCTCTTGAAGGATTTTGGAGCAGGTGCTCCGTCCCGCGAGGACGACCTCCGCGATCCCGAACTGGGTCAGCTCGTCCGGAGCCTCCACCTCGTTCTCGTAGATGCCGAACTCCGAGAGGTGGAGCAGAATCCGCTCCCGTATCGAGAAGAAGAATTTCTTCTTGTAGTAGCTCTTTCTCCCCCCGCGTGACGGCCCCGCCGCCATGCAGCGCGAAAGATGTCTCTGGATAAAAGCGTTCTTCCATCGAAGAATGTTCCAAAGTTCGCCTTCTTGTACGGTCCTGGTGCCGGATTCGAGGGCGCCTCTCCGCCTCGACAAACGGTTTAAGGGAAGAGGGGGCTAGGAGAGCGAACGGGGCGTTAGGCGTGGGAATCGACCAGTATCTCCTCTACATCGACGGGTCCTGGCAGGAGAGCCAGAGCGGGGCCGACTTCGAGAGCCTGGACCCCGCGACGAATGAACCGGTGGCGGAGGTCGCCCAGGGAGGGAAAGCGGACGTCGACGCCGCCGTGGACGCGGCCCAGGCCGCCCTAGACGGGAAGGAATGGGGGCGGCTGGACGGGGCCGCACGGGGTCGAATCCTGGGACGGATCGCCGACCTGATTCGGGGACGAGCAGACGAACTGGCCCGCCTCGAGAGTCTCGACAACGGCAAGACCTTGAAGGAGGCGCGCGGGGACGTCGGGTACGTCGCCTGGACCTGGGAGTATTACGCCGGGCTCACGGACAAGATCGAGGGCAAGACCATCCCCGTCCCTGGCGCCCGCTTCGACTACACCCGGGTGGAGCCGCTGGGGGTCACGGCCCACATCGTTCCGTGGAACTACCCGCTGGTTCTGGGTTCCCGGGGCATCGCGCCTGCCTTGGCGGCGGGGAACACGGCCGTGGTCAAGCCATCGAGCGCCGCCCCGCTGACAAACCTGAGACTCGCGGAGCTGGCCAAGGAGGCGGGACTCCCGGACGGGGTCCTCAACGTGGTCCCTGGATCGGGCCGCGAGACGGGGCAGGCGTTGGCCGGGCACCCGGGGATTGACGGGATCACATTCACAGGTTCAGTGGACACGGGGCGGGCAATCATGCGCGCGGCCGCGGAACACATCGTCCCCGTGATTCTGGAGCTAGGAGGAAAGTGTCCCAACGTCGTCATGGAGGACGCCGACCTTGCCCGGGCGCAACGGGGCGCCGTTCGCGGGATCTTCACAAACGCGGGACAGATGTGCTGGGCGGGGTCCCGTCTCCTCTTGCCGGCGTCGGAGCAGGACGCCTTCCTCAAGGATCTCAAGGCGGAGGCTGACGGCCTGGTGGTCGGACCCGGCTCGGTCAAGGAAAGCCAGATGGGGCCCCTCATCTCCCCGGAACAGGAGGAGCAGGTCCTGAAGTACATCGAGATTGGACGGGACGAGGGCGCCACCCTACTGGCCGGAGGCGAGAAGGTGGAGGAGGGAGCCCTCGCGAAGGGCAACTTCGTCCGACCGACCGTGTTCACCGAGGTGACCCCCGATATGACTATCGCCCGGGAGGAGATCTTCGGGCCGGTGCTCAGCGTGTTGGCCTTTGAGGACGAGGAGGAGGCGATTCAGATCGCCAACGACACCGGGTTCGGCCTGTGCGCAGGGCTGTGGACGCGCGACTTGGCCCGGGCCCACCGGATGGCGGCCCGCTTGCAGGCCGGGATCGTTTCGGTCAACGAGTACCCGATTACCTTCCCCCAGACGCCATTCGGTGGGTACAAGGAGAGCGGCATCGGGAGGGAGCAGGGCCTCGACGCCGTCTACAACTATTCGCGCGTGAAGAACGTGCTCATCAACCTCCTGTGAAACCGTCTATCAACGAGAGGATTCGGACGCCGGTAACCACACGCCTGGGCTCCAACTACTGGACCGGGATCACCTTGGAACCGTTGACCTTCGAAGACACTCGGCGCACCCGGGAGGCGAACGCAGAGGTCGTCCAGGATGCGTGGCGCGCGTTCTTGGGGGCGGTGCCGTGAGCATTCTCATCCGCGACGCGCTGGTGGACGGGCGCCCCCAGGACGTGTACGTGGAGGAGGATCGCATCGCGGCGATCGGGCGGCGTCAGGAAGCCGACGTCGTCATTGACGGGCGGGAAAAGGCCTGCCTCCCAGGTCTGGTCAACGGGCACACCCACGCCGCCATGACCTTGCTGCGGAGCTATGCCGACGACATGAATCTCCAGGATTGGTTGGAGCGGCGGATCTGGCCCTTGGAGGCGAAGTTCCGGCCTGAAGACGTCTACTGGGGGACGAAGCTCGCCTGCCTGGAGATGATTCGAAGCGGCACGACGACCTTCAACGACATGTACTTCTTCATGGAGGAAGCCGCCCGGGCGGTCGGGGACATGGGCCTGCGGGCCGTCCTCTCCTATGGCATGATCGACCACTTCGACGAGAGGAAGGCGGAGGCGGAGCTGAAGGCCACGGAGGGATTCCTTCGGTTCGTCCGGAACTTGCGGAACCCGCGCGTCCAGGCCGCCGTCGGCCCTCATGCGATGTCCATGGTCTCGGGGGCCACCCTGACGGCCGCCAGAGGCCTCGCGGTGGATGAGGGGGTGAAGGTCCACTTCCACCTGGCCGAGACGGAGCGCGATGTGGAGGCGTCCCGGGAGCGGTACGGTAAGGGGCCTGTCCGCGCCCTCAACGAGATGGGTTTCTTGGGAGATTGGCTCGTGGCCGCCCACTGCGTATGGATCGGCGACCGGGACGCGAGGATCCTCGGGGAGCGGGGGGTGAGGGCCATCCACAACCCGACCTCCAACATGAAGCTGGGCGTGGGACGGGCCTTCCCCTATCCAGCCCTACGAGCGGCGGGAGTCACGATGGGGCTCGGCACGGACGGAGCCGCGTCGAACGACAACCTGGACATGTTCGAGGAGGTGAAACTGGCCTCCTTGCTGCAAAAATTTGCCACGCGCGAGCCCACCCTCCTCCCGGCCGGCGAGGCGTGGAAAATGGCCACGGAAGGCGGGGCCGACGCCCTCGACCTTCCCACCGGTCGTCTCGAGGAAGGGAAGCTTGCCGACCTCATCCTCATCGACCTGCGGAATCCCCAGCTGGTCCCCCGGCACAACCTCACGTCCCTCGTGGCGTACGCCGCCAACGGGTCCGTCGTGGACACCGTGATCTGCGACGGGCGCGTCCTCATGCGCGGGGGCCACGTGGAGGGGGAGGCGGAAATCCTCGAGCAGGCCGAGAAACGGGCTCAGGGCCTGAAGGAAAAGTGAGCCTGCTCGCGGGCTCCTGGCACGAGTTGCGGCGTTTAGAGCCCGCAAGGATCCGTGCAAATCACTAAGTCCCTTCCTTCCAGCCCCGAAGGTACGCGTCCTGCTCCTTTGTGAGTGAGTCTATGCTGATCCCCATCGCCTCAAGCTTGTCTCGAGCTATCCTCTCGTCCTGCTCTCTTGAAATCTCGTACACCCCCGGCTCGGTGAACTTGCCCTGGGACAGTTCAATCAGTGCAAGGACTTGGTTTGAGAAGGAAAGGTCCATAACCCCGCTGGGGTGGCCCTCGGCCGCGCCCAAGTTGGCCAGCCGACCTTGCGCGATTAAGTATACCTTCCTGTTTCCGGGAAGGAGGAACTGCTCTGTGTTGGGGCGGATTTCCGTCTTTTCGAGGGCATACTCTTCGAGTTGGTCCACCCTCACCTCCACGTCGAAGTGGCCCACGTTCACCAGTATGGCCCCGTCCTTGAGGCGAGGGAAATGGTTTCGGGTGATTATGGACTTGCATCCAGTTGCCGTTATGAAGATGTCACCCTCCTCGATGGCATCTTCCATGGTCATCACCCTAAAGCCGTTCATGGCCGCTTGGAGCGCATAGATGGGGTTCACCTCTGTCACGATAACATCGGCTCCCATGCCGAGGGCCCTCATGGCTACGCCGCGGCCGCAGTGCCCGTAGCCGGCTACGACAACCGTCTGGCCCGCGATCATCACAGAGGTTGCGCGCATTATGGCGTCCATCGTGCCTTGGGCTGTGCCGTACACATTGTCAAAGTCTTGCTTCGTCTGGGCGTTGTTCACGGCAATGATGGGATATTTGAGGGCACCGTCCCTGGCCATGTTCTTCAGTCTCTTGACCCCAGTGGTGGTCTCTTCTGTCCCGCCAACCACCCCTGAAATGAGCCCCTCAAGTTTTTCGTGGATCCAGAACACGAGGTCGGCCCCGTCATCCATCGTGAAATGAGGCTTGGTTTTGCACACGCGGTCTATGCACCAGTAGTACTGCTCTTCCGACAGTCCCCTCCATGCGAAGACTGAGATCCCGGCCTCTGCGAGAGCGGCGGCCACATCATCCTGCGTGCTCAGGGGGTTGCAGCCGCACCAAGAAACCTCCGCCCCAAGGTCGCGGAGGGTATAGATGAGCGAAGCCGTCTCCTTCGTGACGTGGATGGCGCCACCGATTCGGTAGCCCTCCAGGGGCTTTTTGGACCCATACTCTTTTCGAAGTTTCGCAAGAACGGGCATGTGGTCGAGGGCCCACTCTACGCGCAACCGACCGCCTTCTGAGATCCCAATGTCCTTTACCTTGTAATTCACAAAATCATCTCCATTATCGCCCTTGCTGCCTCCCTGGAATCGGTCTTGTCGCAATCCACGGTAAGGTCCGGCTCCCCCTCCTCGTAGGGCACATCCACTCCGATAACCTGGCCGAGCCCCTCTGGCCTCTCTTCCCTTCTGAGGTCTTTGAGAGCGTCCTTGTATATGTTCTGCCGGACAAGGGGGGACTTCCTCTTGGCCTCCCTCTCGATGCAGACCTCAACCGGACATCTCACATATACCTCTTTGAAATCCTGGATGTGCTCTCGCGCAAAATCCCTCCAGCGCCTCCTGTGGGCCGTTGCGTCTATGATGACGTTTGTGCCGCTTTCCACAAGGAGCGCCCCCATGACAACCAGCGCCCTGTAGGCAAAGTCACGCTCCTGCTCTGTGTATTTCTTCTCTGGCGTCAGCATCGGCCGGATGTGGTCCATCTCAAGCAGCTGGAACTCTATGCCACGCTTCGTGAGCCCGGAGGAAAGGTGCCTCGCGATCGTTGACTTGCCGCTTCCTGGGAGACCCGTAATCCATACGGCGAACGTGCTATCCCCTCGTGTATTCGTTGATCCTCGCCGTACGGAACCTCGAGGTCTTGAGCACTCCCAGCACGAATCTTATCAGCTTGCGTCTCACCTCATCAGGCACATCCGGATAGAAGGCCGGATTTGCCACCACAACGCCCCGGAACGCGAAGAAGGGCTGAACCACCGAGAGCAGGTCCTCATCCCCTGTCTTTTCGAGATATACTTCGAGGAACCGCTCAAGGGCTTCCCTGTAGGGGCCGGAGAACCTTCCGTTGTGCATCAGAGAGTACCAGACGTAGTTGATGGCAAGGGCGGTTATGTCGTCCGCCGCCTCCCCGAACTCGCCGCGGCTTCTGTCGAGAAGCGTGAGCTTCCGATTCTCAAAGAAGATGTTCCCGGGGTGAAAATCGCCGTGGATCCTACACAGCCTGTCCATGTCCCTTATCCGAAGCCAATGGTCGATGCAACGCTTGGCGATATCTGACATCTGCCTCCTAGTGATGAAGGTGGGATCCACGTAGGTATCCATCACCCCCATCAGACACTCCCCGTGACCGATGGTGTCACGTATTTTCCTGCGGTAAATCTGCGTGGCCTTTTGTGGCGGGAAACTAGGCCTTTTGGCGTGGATGGTTGCGAGAAAGGAGGCAAGGCGCTCTACCCTCCATTCGTCCTTGCCAGAAAGCCCCTCGCCCCTCCTCATCGTTTCTAGGTCGTCAAAATACGGGGTCCCCATGGCCGCCTCCATGAGGAACAGGAAATCCCGCGTTCTCCCGAGCGAAACCCAGCCACCGTCATCCTCGATGCCGATGACGTCGATGGCATTGACGTGCCTTGGGAAGCGGTTGAACGTGTCCATGGAGAGCATGAATACCTGGGCCCTGTCCGCCGGATAGTCGTGACCAAGCCCGTTTCCGTGAAGCCTCTTGAGCACCATGCTGGTCTTCCTGCCCTTGACATGTGCATCCACACGATGGGCGGTCCCGTGGGTGCCGGTTCCCATCTCTGAGAGGCCGCTTATGCGCACCTGCTTCCCGTATAGGGACTTTAGGTGCTCAAGCAGAAGGTTCTCGTCTATCTTCACTTCAATCGAACCCCGCTGCCTTCACGGTCCCCCCGTCTATTTGAGGAAGTGCCCCCTTCTTGCCATTGGGATTCGATGCCGCCCGCTGCTCCAACGACCGACGGCACTGCGCCCATCGGGATCATTGGCGGGACCGGAGTCTACGACGCGTCACAGATGAGCGAAGTCCGCTCGATGGAGGTGTCCACGCCATACGGCCCCCCCTCCGCGCCCGTCGAGCTGGGGGACTTCCACGGGACGCCCATCGCCTTCCTCCCCCGGCACGGGAAGGGGCACACCATCCCACCGCATTCCATCAACTATCGCGCGAACGTGTGGGCTTTGCACCACTTGGGCGTCCGCCGAATCGTCTCTCCTTCCGCGGTGGGCTCGCTAAAGGAGGAGTACAAGCCGGGCGATTTCGTCTTCCCCGACCAATTCATCGACTACACGAAGACTCGAACCTACACGTTCTACGACGAGGGGAAGACCGTCCACGTCTCCCTCGCCGATCCCTTCTGCCCGA
>JBHHWA010000018.1:0-9516 GCA_046756285.1 Thermoplasmata archaeon | reverse complement strand
GGAGATGCGCAGGGCGGCCCAAGAGGCCGAAGAGCTAGGCGCCGACCTCCTCTACACCTGGGACCACTTTTTCCCCCTCTACGGGAACCCCGAAGGGGCCCACTTCGAGTGCTGGAGCCTCCTGGCCGCCTGGGCCGAGGTCACCGAGAGGATTGAGCTGGGGCCCCTGGTGAGCTGCAACTCCTACCGAAACCCGAACCTGCTGGCCGACATGGCCCGGACCGTCGATCACATCTCGGGCGGGCGGCTGGTGTTCGGGATCGGTTCCGGATGGTTCGGGCGCGACTACCGGGAGTACGGCTACGAGTTCGGCACGGCTGCCTCCCGGGGAAGGCGGCTAGAGCGGGACCTCCCGGTGATCATCGAGCGCTGGTCGAGGCTCACACCCCCACCCGTCCGCCGCCCTCCGATCCTGATCGGTGGCGTGGGCGAGCGAATCACCCTCCGGCTGGTGGCCCAGTATGCAGACATCTGGCACGCCATGTTCCCATCCCGTCCGGAGCAATTGGAACCTAAGGTGGACGCCCTGAATCGATGGTGTCGGAAGGCGGAACGGGATCCGCATGACATCGAATGGTCGGTGGGCCTCGAGCCAAACGCTCTCGAGCACGACCTTGAGCATCACGCCGATGCGTATCTGGACCTGGGCTTCACCCACATCACGCTCGGGGTGAACGGGCCCGATTACGACCTGGGCCCAGTGAAGCACTGGCTGGCCTGGAGAGACGAGCGCAATCAGGCGGGTTGAACCGCATCCCGACGTCGCCTTCTCGGACTACTCCACTGAGGGTTTGAAGTTTGCATTGAAGAGGGCGAGCGTGGCCCACGCATTCCCGTCAGGCGCTCGAGGGAGGGCGGCTCTTCCACATCCGGACGATGCTCCTCCATGGCGGCTCCTCGTCCATCTGCCACATGAGGGCGATGAGCTCCCCGATGTGGGCGATCTCATCGAGGAAGGTGTGGAGGAGGACCTGCTCAATGGTCGCCTTGATCTTCCACCCCTCGATGGTGACCTCCCGCCCCACGTCCTCAGGGGTCAGCTCTTCGAAGAAGGTCTTTGCCCTCTCCGCCACCTCCCGGTCGTACTTCTCCATGTCCTCGAAGGTCTTGAAGAGGTCCGGGCCGATGTCCTCCCAGGGCTTGCCCGGGATGTCGTAGTGGAGGTAGGAGTCCTCCACCTCGAGGAGGTGGATGAAGATGTCGTGCATGGAATTGTAGGTGGCCTCCCGGTTCTTGTTGATCTCCTCCCACCCCAAGTCGCGAAACTTGGCTAGGAATCGTTGACGAAGGTCCGCGACGTAGGCGAATAGCTGCCTGAGATCCGTGACGTCCATGCGGCTGCGATGCGCGTCGCTTACCTTAACCTCATCCTCTGGACGCCTGCTATACGGACCCGCCGGAGGGGAACCTACCGGCTAGGTCGGGAACCGTGGGGTCACGCCCTGGACGCCTGAGCTGAGTTCGACAATCCCGCCGATCAGGAGGGCCAAGGAAAGCACCACTACGAGGATCGCGTCTCCCAAGCTAGGAACGAAGATAACGCCGAGGGCCAGGAGGATGATGATGACCCCCAGGATCCCGTGGAAGAGTCGGTGGCCACTCGGCTTGTCTGCCGGGAGGGCCTCCGAGGAGATGCGGCTCACGCCATAGAAGAGGAGACCCACGCCGAGCAGGACGAATAGGACCGCGGGCCCGAAGCCCGGGGCGACGATGGCCGCGATGCCGAGCGCCAGGGCGATGATGCCGCCGATGGGGAGCGCGATCCGTTGCCAGGAAGGCCGCTTGGCGCCCCGGACCCCCACGATGAGAGAGATGAGCCCCAGGATGATGAGACCGACCGCTAGCAGGGCAACCAGGACGTTTATCGTAATCCCCGGAAACACTAGAATCAGGATCCCGGTTATGATGGCAATAATTCCCAGGATCGTACGAGCGAGACGAACGTCAAAACCCTCACCTTCCCCCTCCATGGTATCGCCGCCAAGGAGGTCCACGGTCTATTAAACGTTGGGGGCGAGGCGCGTCAACTGGCAACGTCAAGGTTCGGCGGAGAGTGGATCCCCGACGGTGGGGCCAGGCGCAGAAGGTTTTTGTTCCCCTCGCCAGTCCGAGGTCCATGACCGCTCGGGGAGGTGCTTTTGAGGATCTTGATCTGACTCCGGGAGTCTTTCGGAAGGTGGGCCATCGTGCCGTAGACCTCATCGCGGAGTATTACCGAGATATCCGTAACGTTCGGGTCTTTCCTCCGCACACGTCTTCCCAGGTGGCCGCGGACTTTGAGGAACCCCTTCCGTACGAGGGTGAGGATCCCGATTCCATCCTCGACGCATGGGAGGATCGCGTCCTTCCAAACGTTACCCATCTCGGCTCCCCCCGATACTTCGGTTTCGTGAACGGCTCGGGGACCATGATGGGGGTCCTTGCCGAGGCCTTGGGCGCCTCCGTCAACATGAATCCAGGCGCTTGGAAGCCGGCGCCTGCCGCTACGGAGATCGAACGGCGCACCATCGCGTGGTTGGCCGAGCTCATCGGATACCCGACGGAGTGCGGCGGCCACTTCATGAGTGGGGGGACCATGGCGAACTTCACCGCCATCCTGACGGCGCTCCGCAACGTCGCCCCGTACGACACGACGGCGGACGGCCTTCAGACGGATCGGCCGGGTCGATTCTTGCTGTACATGGCGGACCACGAAGGCCACTCCTCGGTGGTGCGCGTCGCGGACATGCTCAACCTGGGACGAAACGCCGTCCGCCTGGTCCCGAGTCACCAGGATTTCACCATGGACGTCGCCGCCCTGGAGGCGATGCTGGAGGCGGACTCGGACCGAGGGGACTTCCCGTTCTGTGTCATCGCCCAGGCGGGCTCCATCAATGTGGGGGCCATTGACCCCCTTGAGGAGATTGCGGGCGTCTGCCGGGACCGCGGGATCTGGTTCCACGTCGATGGGGCCTGCGGCGCCGTGGGAGCGATGCTCCCAGCGAAGCGTCCCCTCTTCCGGGGCCTCGAGAAGGCCGACTCCGTGACCCTGGACCCGCACAAGTGGCTGTACATTCCCTACGAATGCGGGTGTGTCCTTGTCCGGGACCCGGAACGCCTCCGGCGGGCCTTCTCCTTGACCGCCCCCTATCTGCGGGGCGCCTTGCCCACCGAATACACGGGTCTTGACTACCTCGAGGTCGGCCCGCAGATGTCTCGGGGCTTCCGGGCCTTGAAGGTGTGGATGAGCCTGAAACACTACGGGGTCCAGGGGTACCGTCGACTCCTCTCCCAGAACGTGCAATCCGCGGAGCATCTAGACGCCCTCGTTCGGGAGGCGCCCGATTTCGAGGCCTTGCACGAACCGACGCTCTTCATCTACTCCTTCCGCTACGCGCCCGAGGACCTACATGCTCCCGCCCTGCGGCCGGAACCCGAAGCAACGCCCGTCGACCTCTACCTCGATCACCTAAACCAGCGGATCGCCGACGAGATTCAGCTGTCGGGTCTGGCCTTCGTCATGACCACGCAGATTTACGACCGGCGGGTTCTGCGCCTCTCCATCTGCAGCCACCGAACAACCTTGGAGGACATCGAACGGGTCTTCGCGAAGCTCCGCGAACTCGGGGAGCGCATCGACCAGAAGGAGCGTCAGGACCACCTCACGTAGCCCCCCTCGGGTTCACCCGTAACGAAATAAGGGCAACCTCCCATCCGCCTCTCGTGGGTCTTGCGCTTATCAACCTCCTCGAGCTGGAGGAGAGGGCCCGTGCCAAAATCTCGAGGTCGGCCTTCGACTACATCGCAGGCGGGTCGGAGGACGAGGTCTCCCTTCGGCGGAATCGGGAGGCCTTCGGGAGATGGGCGATCCGGCCCCGCGTGTTGGTGGACGTCTCGAGGCGGGACGCCACGGTCGACGTGTTGGGGGAGCCCCTCTCCATGCCCATCCTGGTGGCCCCCACCGCCTTTCATCGTCTGGTCCACGACGAAGGCGAGGTGGCGACGGCGGAGGGGACGGCGGCGGCGCAGACCCTCTATGTCGCGAGCACGCTTTCCACCCGATCCTTGGAGGCGATCGCGGCCGTTGGCCCTTCCCCCCGCTGGTTCCAGCTCTACGTGTACAAGGACCGCGACGTCAGTGCCTCCCTAATCCAGCGGGCCGAGGGGGCGGGCTACCGTGCACTCTGCCTGACCGTCGACACCCCGCAAGGCGGCCGTCGGGAAGGGGAGGAACGGGAGGCCTTCTCCCTCCCCCCAGGCCTCGGGCTTCGAAACTTCGAGGGCGAGGGAATGGATCAGCTCCCCCCGCCCGAGGAGGGGACCTCGGGCTTGACGGCGTACTGGTCCCAGATGCTCGACCCCTCCCTCTCCTGGGAGGACCTTGCATGGGTTCGGTCCGTCAGCCGCCTGCCCCTCGTGTTGAAGGGAATCATGACGGCGGAAGACGCGAGGAAGGCCGTCGAGCTCGGCGTGGAGGGCATCATCGTTTCCAACCACGGGGGCCGCCAGCTCGATGGGACCCTAGGCACCCTCGACGCGCTTCCGGAAGTGGTCGAGGCCGCTGCAGGGAAGGCGGAAGTCTACGTCGACGGCGGGGTGCGGCGGGGGACGGACGTCCTGAAGGCCCTGGCTCTCGGGGCGCGGGCGGTCCTCATCGGTCGACCCATCCTCTATGGACTCGCCCTCGATGGGGCCGCGGGCGTCCAGGCCGTCTTGGAGCACCTCCACGAGGAGCTCGATCTCGCCATGGCCCTCAGCGGGGTGGCTACCCTCCAAGACATTGGCCCCGCCCTCCTCCAGGACCTGCGAACGGCGCGCGGGTAGGATATTTCCGGTCTGTCCTATCGGCGCTCAGCCGACCTACCGCATAAGAAAACCGCCGTCGACGGCCATCAGTGTCCCCGTAATGAGGCTGGAATCGTCGGAGGCCAGGAAGGCCGCCTTCCGGGCGACCTCCACCGGGTCCCCCAGCCGCTTAAGGGCGGTCTCCTCCGCGAGTTCCCGGCGCTCTTCCTCAGTGAGCGGCGCCATGGCTGGCGTATCGATGCTCCCCAGAACCAGGCTGTTGACGTGGATGTTGTCGGGTCCGAGATACCAAGCCAAGGCCTTCGTGAGGGAGAGGAGGCCGCCCTTCGCCAGGAGGTAGGAGATGCCCACGACGTCCCCCGAGACCGCGGGTGTGGAGCTGACGAAGACGAGTCGCCCGCTCCCGGATTCTTTCAGGTAGGGGATGGCCGCCTGGGCGGTGAAGACCGAGCCCAGCAGGTCCACTCGGATGGGCCGCATGAGGATCTCCTCCGTGAGGGCCTCAAAGGGGGCACACCAGTCATCCCGGTCGAAGGGGTAACCCGCATAGGCGACCACGGCATCCAGCCCGCCGAAGGCGGTGGCGACCTGGTTGACGAGATTCGAGGCGGAGTCCCTCTGGGAGACGTCCGCTTGGACGGCCAAGGCCTTGGTACCCCCCGCCTCGAGTTCGTCCACGAGTTTCTCTGCCTTCACCTTGGCGGAGCTGTAGTGGACCCCGATGGCGGCCGCCCCCCGCGCCGCGAACTCACGGGCGGTGGCAGACCCCATACCGCCGGTGCCCCCGGTAATCAGCACGCGCTTCCCCTCAAGCATTCGGGCCATTGCTCAGCCAAAGGTCTACTCAGATAAGGCCGTGTCCTCGGTCGCGAGCTGGCGGCGGGTCTCTGTTTACTCGCTCTCCGCCTCTCTCAACGCCTCCAGGATCCGTTCTACCTCTGGGTAGCCCCGTGCTGCCAGCCGAATGATGTATTCCTTGTCCACCACGTAGGTGGTAGGGGCGATGGAGCCGTCCTCGTCCACGGCGTGGAAGTCCGCCGCGCATCCCTTGGCTTCGTCGATGAGGAAGGGGAAGGGGAGGTTGTTTCGGTAGACGAAGATGGATTGATATCGCTGGTTTGCAGGGGAGATGCCGATGATCTCCGTGTCCATGGTCTTGATGTCACCGGCGTGATCGCGGACCCGCCCGAGGTAGGCCGTGTTCTCCTCCGAGCTATCGGCGGGCGGACAGAACATCAGCACCAGGTTCTTCTTCCCCTGGAAGTCCCGGGTGTCGAAGATCCGGGCGTAGGTGGCGGGCAGGTGGAAGCGCGGGGCCTTCTCCCCCACGGGTATCGGGTCCATGGTCTCCAGGTCGGGCCTCTCCAAGCCGACGGTTCACAAATAGTTGACCGGCACGCTGAAACCTTTAGTAGCGGCCTGGGGTAGGCGGGGCGTGAGCTCCCTCTTAGGCGCCCACGTCTCCATCGCGGGGGGCGTGGAGCTCGCGCCGGGGCGCGGGGACGCGCTGGGGTGCGAGGCCATCCAGATCTTCTCCAAGAACCAGCGGCAGTGGGCCGCCAAGCCCTTGACGGAGGAGGCCGCGGCGGCGTTCAAGGAGGCCCTGAAGAAGTCCCAGCAGCAGGCCGTCGCGATCCACGATTCCTACCTCATCAACCTCGCCGACAAGCGGGAGGAGAACGTGGCGAAGTCTCGCGACGCGTTTGTGGTGGAGTTGGAGCGGGCCCAGCTCCTCGGCGTCCCGCATCTGAACTTTCATCCCGGGAACCACCGGGGGGAGGGGATGGAGTTCGGGATTCGGCAGATTGCCGCCAGTCTCGATTTCTGTTTCGACCGAGCGAGTGCCCCGGACGTCATGGTGCTACTGGAGTGTACCGCCGGCGCGGGCAACGCGGTCGGAAGCACGTTCGAACAGCTAGAGGGCGTGCGGGCCGAGGTCGAAGATCCCGGACGCGTCGGGTACTGCCTCGACACCTGCCACCTCTTTGCGGCCGGCTATGACATCCGTACCGAGGAGAACTACGAACTCGTAATGAACCACGCAGAGAACATCATCGGCCGGGAGAATATCCGGGCCTTCCACATGAACGACTGCAAGGGTGAGCTCGGATCCCACCTCGACCGGCACGAACACATCGGTCAGGGTGGGATCGGGCTCGAAGGATTCCGCCTCCTCGTCAACGACGCCCGGTGGGACGGGGTGCCCATGTACCTCGAGACGCCCGGGCGAGAGGAGCACTTCGAGGAGAACCTCAAGGTGCTCAAGGGCCTTCGGGAGTCCTGAAGCAGGGAAGCGCCCCGCCCTCCGTGGGGACTTCCAGCTCGTTGCTCGTTTACCCCGATCCCTGCCCGCCTTGCCGTCGGATGAGTATCACGACGACGATGATGATGACGGCCACAACGGCGGCGATGGCGACGCCGATGAGTACCATGTCGACCGCAACACCCGGAGGCACTGCGGCAATCTCAACCGTCCCCGTGGCCAGCGTCGAAGATTTGTCGGTTAGGGAGTTCAACGCCCCCGGGAGCGCCCCGGCAGGGACGGTCCCATCGAGGGGCTTGAATTGGAAGGGGCCGGGGTCCGTGTCGGCCGTACCCCGAGGCTCGATCGAGATCACGATTTTCTGGTTCTGGAGGTTCGTCGGGAAGGTCAACTCCGGATGGCCCTGAATGAAGTCCTCGCCCGGGAAGGGGGGCGTGGCAAGGGGGCCGCTGTAGGGGTTGTCCTTGTCGGCCGGGGTGGGGGCGTCGAACTTGCCCGTTGTTACGGGTGTGCCCTGGATGACGGCCCATCCCTCGTACTCCCAATCCGTAGTGGTCAGGTCGGGCAGGACGAGACCCGCCGCGGGCTCTGCCCCCGATGGATCGAGGAACCAGACTCCGCTTTCCTCGTTGGTGTTCGGCCCGTCGGAGGGTGTCGCGAGGATGTACTGGCCGCTGATGCTGCCCAGATCCACACCCAAGTTGGGCGTCAGCGCAGCGCTTGTTTTCGCGACGTTCAGGGGGCCAGCTAGTGGCTTGACCGCGGCTGGTCCGGGGTCAGGGTCTACGGCAGGCTCAATACTCAGCACGAAGTTCGTTGTCAGATCGAGGTCGACGTCGGCGACCCGGAAGGTAGACACTTGGTTGCCCTCCAGATCCTCTAACTCCCCGGCGGCGTTGACGACGAATTTGCCCGTGGAAACCGGACTACCGTCGATGATCAGCCATCCCTCGTAGTGATCCGTGGCCAGCTCGGCCAAGTTCGAGAAGGAGAGGCTGACGTCCACCGCGGACGCTTGGGCTTGCGCTCCAAACGCGGCGAAGGCTAGCACAAGGACGAGAAGACCCGTCCCCAGAGTGGCTCTTGTGCGCATGATATTCATTCCTCGATGCCAAGTTTCGCGGGCCCAATATCAACGTAGGCCAGAATTCCGCCAGAATCTCCCATGGCTCGCAGACTTCGGGGTCCTCCTTTCGACCCCGCTGAGTTGAGGAGGCAGTTACGATGCCGAACCTCGACGGGGCGCAGCGCAGCGAACTCCGCTTCGCAACGCGACGCCCGCCTGGTAGAGGACACGCGTGAGCCGGAGGAAGAGGAAGCGGTGCCCCATTCGCCGATGGAGGGGCCCTAGGGCCGGGAGCCGATCCAGGAGGGCACGGAAGGCATCGGAGCCACTCATGACCTCCCCATCGGACAACACAAGGTGGGCTGACCTGCAGACCTCCTCGTCGGTCAGGTTCGAGAGCAGACGCCGTCCCTCCTCTCGCTGAAAAGGGAGGACTCTAAGCCCGCGCGGGAAGCCCCACGAGATCAACGTGGCAAACGCCCGGCAGAGGCGACATTCACCGTCAAACAGCAGCCTCGGGCCCGTCGGGACATCCGCAATCATCGGACTTGCCCACCCATTGGCCCGAGGCCTGCCCGCCTAAAGAAGGTTCAGGACTTACTCTCCCCGATCCGCAGGGCCAGGCCGGCCAGGTGGCGATGGGCACTGTCGCGCGACCATCCACGCGAGGAGTTCCCCCCCGACCGTGAGGAGTGGGAAGAGGAGCCATGGTAAAGGTTGGTACCAAGGAACTCGGTCCCCCTCGCCCAGGCCCGGTCCAGGCCGCCTCGAGGAGCCCCAAGGCGACGACGGTCATCACAACGGCAAGAATGCGAATGTCTCTCCCCAATCTCGCTCCCCCCGTTAGCAGATAGCACGGGTGCTAAGAAGCGTTTCGCCGCTAACCGAGGAGGTCCGGGACCGCCAGAAAGGCCGTCCCGGCGGCTTCGGCGGTTTCGCGATCTCGCTCCCGGTCCCCCACGAACACGGCTTCCCCAGGGCGCCCCCCCAGCCGTTCGACGCAGAGGAGGAGGGGCTCGGGGTCCGGCTTGACGCGGTCCGTGTCGTCCCGCGCCACAATGGTGCCGATGTACGGAGTCAGCCCGGTCGCCCGTAGGGCCTCCTCGGCGCAGGCATGGCAGTTGAGGGTGACCACTCCCCGCTCTCCCATCGACAGATGAGGAAGGACATCGCCCATCGGCAGCCGCCGTGCCCTCGTGCTTCCCTGCATCTCATAGCGACGCAGCGCCCGATCAAGGGCATCCGCCTCCTCGCCCGTCGCCGCGCGAAGCATCTGCCAAATCGTCCGGTCCTCGGGCCCCTTCCCGAAGCGCTGAGCCACCCGAGCCAGGGCGGCCTGTGCCCCCCGCCAATCGACCTCCAGGCGAACCAGGGTCCCATCGAGATCGAAGACGACCGGTGC
>JBHHWA010000017.1:0-9572 GCA_046756285.1 Thermoplasmata archaeon | reverse complement strand
ATGGCGATCGGATCCCCTCCGTAGCCGGCAAGGTAGACGTCGGCCTCCTTCCCAGCACTCAAGAGACCCACGACCTCGGTCGCCAGGCCGGAGGAGAGGATGGCCTCGACCGTCGCACGTCGACTCGGCTCTCCTTGGGGGAGCGTTCGGTGATCGATCCGCCACCGGACGCTCTTGTCCAGCGTGTTGGGCATCGCGGAAGCGAATTGCCTGGAACAAGGCGTTCATAAGACAGGCTCAGCGCCGGGAGTGGATCTGGATCCTAGCGGGTTCCCGGCGTCATCTGGAGAAGCAACCTCACCCTCATACCGGGAACCACCACCTGGCCCTCTGGGCCGACCGGTTCATCTGCAGGAAGTTATAAGAATTCTTCTGCCTAAGACTCGCGGTTCGACCCTAGGAAACGACGCGGTGACGGCCCGCGTAGATGTTGAACGAATCCTCCCGCAAGAAACCGACGAGCGTGAGGCCAAATTCGTTGGCGAGGTCCACCGCTAAGCTGGAGGGGGCGCCCACGGCAGCGACGAGGGGGATCCCCGCAGCGACGGCCTTCTGGAGGATGTCGAAGCTCGCACGGCCACTGACCAACAGGGCGCGGTCATGGAGGGGCAAGGTACCCGCGAGGAACTGCTCGCCCACGACTTTGTCCACGGCGTTATGGCGGCCGATGTCCTCCCGCAGGGAAACGAGCGTTCCGCCGTCGAAAAGGGCGGCCGCGTGAAGGCCTCCCGTTCGATCGAAGAGATTCTGTTCCCGGCGCAGTGCCTCGGGCCACGCCGCGAGTTGGGCTGCGTGAACCTCCGGTCCATTCGGGGGAAACGGTGGGGAGTCGCGGACTCTCACCGCATCGAGCGTCGCCTTCCCACACACACCGCACGCCGATGTGGTGTAGAAGGATCGGAGCGTATGGGAGAGGTCCAGAGGCACGCTCTCTTTGAGGACGACGCTCACGACGTTGAACTCTTGCGGAGCGTCCTCCGGGACGCAGTACTCGATGCGCCAGAAGTCCTCCGGGCTCTGCAGCACGTCCTCGGCAAACAGGAACCCGGCGACGAGCTCGAAGTCATTCCCCGGGGTTCGCATGGTGACCGAGAGGCTATGGGCATGCTCTCGCCCCTCCCGGGTCTCCACAACTTGAATCTCAAGGGGCTCCTCCACCGCCACGACATCCCTCGCCTCCGCCGTTCGTCCGTCACGGGCTCGATGGACGCGAGCGCTCCTGATTGGGGCGTTTCTCAACTCGGAACCTCCGGGAACAACTCCACCAAGGCGTTGTAGTCTGGCATGCCGCACTCCGGGTCGACGACGCCCTGACGGATGAGAACGTTCGCCTCCGGCCAGTACATCTGCACGTTGCGGGGCTTGATGCGGGACACCTTGCAATGGCCTCGGAACGACCCTGCCTCGGACCGGACGAGAAGTGGGAGACCTTCTCTCAGGCCGAGGCGGTCCGCGTCTTCCGCGCTGACGAGCACGTCATCCCTCCTCGCACCAATCATGGGGTCTCGTTCTGCATGGACCATGCTGTTGAACTGCTTCCCCCTTCGCGTGCTGAGGAGGAACCACCCCTCGGGCAGGTCCACCTCCGGTGGGGCGAGAGGGGTGAAGCGGGCACGGCCATCGGGCATCGGGAACGTCCCCCCTTCGCACAATCGGGGTCCGCCCCATTGAATTGCGTCTCCCTTCTCTCGTAAGTTCTCCATGCCGCCGTAGAATGGCACGGCCTTCGCGATCTCGGCGCGGATGTCCGCCGGGTCGTCCACTCGAAGGACGTCCCCCTGTTCCGGTCGGACCCGGGCCGCGAGGTCGAGGAGGATCTCCCACTCCGTCCGCGCTTCCCCCAGACGCGGGCCGGGAATCTCCGGGCTGAAGTAGATACGCCGCTCCGTGGAGGTCTCCGTTCCACCCCCACGCTGCTCGTACCGTGTCGCGGCCGGGAGCAGGAGGACCCTCTCCCCTGGCTCGACCAGCATCTGCGAGGTCAGGACGATATCTTGGTGAACCCGGACAGGGACCCTCTCCAGGGCCTCCCGAATCACCTCAGGCTCCGGGAGCGTTTCGAGGAAGTTGCCACCTAGGCTGTAAAGCACATCGAGGCCTCCGGTGTGGGCTCGCTGAATCATCTCGACCGCGTTGAGGCCGGCGCGGGTGGGTGGTCGGAAACCCCAGAGGGAGACGAGGCTGGAGGCGGCCTCCTTCGAGACGGGAACGCCCCCCGGAAACTTATCGGGGACGCAACCGACCTCCGCGCCGCCTTGGACGCCGCTGTGGCCCCGAATCGGCATGAGCCCGCAGCCCAGCCGTCCCACCATCCCGCGGGCGAGAGCCAGGTTCGCGATCGCCTTCACGTTGGCCACACCAAACCGGTGTTGGGTAATCCCCATGGACCAGACGAAGACCGCAGACCGAGCCCTCCGATACCGATCCGCGAAGTCGAGCATCTCGCCCCGAGAGAGGCCAGAGTACCGTTCCAGCAGGTCCCAGGGCTGGGAGGCCACGGCCTCCTTCAACGCCTCGAAGCCGGCCGTATGGGATCGGATGAACCCTTCGTCGTGCCAGCCGCGTTCGATGAGGTGTTTCAAGACGCCATTGATGAACGCGATGTCCCCGCCCATGTGGACGGCGTAGAAGCGGTCGGCCATCTTCGTGCCGAACACAGCGGATTCGACGACGCTCGGCACCCAGTACCGTTCAAACCCGAGTTCGCGGAACGGGTTCACCACGAGGACCTGGGCGCCCTTCTGCTTCGCGTAGTACAGGTACTTCGTCGTGACTGGCTGGTTGTTGGGAACGTCGGACCCGAAGAAGACAAGGAGATCCGAGTCGATCCAGTCAGCATAGGAGCAGGTGCTCGCCCCCACCCCGAGGGATTCCTTGAGTCCCGTCGTGCTCGGGGAGTGGCAGACCCGCGAAGAGTTGTCGACGTTGTTCGTGCCGAGGAAACGGGCCACCTTCTGAGCGATGTAGTACACCTCGTTGGTGATCCCGCGGGAGGTGAGGTAGAAGGCGAGTCGGTCTGGATCGGTCTCTCGAATGCGACTTGCCACTGTCTCGAGTGCCGTGTCCCAGGAAACGCGGCGAAACCCCGCCTCCCCTCTACGACGGAGCATGGGGTACGGGAGCCGGCCCAATTGCCGGAGTTCGGGGGAGGATCGACGGCCTAGCCTGTCAACGTCGGAGAGGAGCCTTGGGTCCAGCGGTCCCATCGTGTTGAGTTTGAGCAGGTTGAGCCGCACAGTGCATAGGTGGACTCCGGGCATCGTGAAGTCGCGCAAGCCCGTCGTTCCGAGGGCGCACCCATCGCATACACCATCCGCCAGGATCCGCCACGCAAAGCGGGGATGACGCCAATTCTCCCACATCGTGCGGAAGATTTCGAGATAATGGTGAGGCTTCACCTCCCCCAGGCCGTTCGGCATCCCTCCGGCCCAAAGGGCGCGGTTGAATCGCCGATTGCGGACGGCCTTCGGCACCAGACCCGAACCGCTGGGTCCGTATATGGGCTTGACCCGGCGAGTACTTTCATCGAACTCCCTCCAGAAAGGGCTAGGGGCACCCGTTCCTCGGTACAGAGGCGATGAGTTACGACACGGTGAAGGAGTTCCAGGGACGGAAGTACACGGGCATGGCGGTGGGGGGGCGTCACACGTGGATCTATCCCAACGCACTCTGGCGGGAACAGAAAGTCGCGCCCGACCAATGGGAGTTTACCCTCTCCTCAATCAAGGAAAGAGAGACCCCGGCTCCGGAGGGCTCCGGTGCCCCGATTGATACCCAATATCACTGGTACATTCTCGCACATCAGCGTGTGCGTAAGATTGACAGCAACAGCTACAGCACGTTCATGACCGGGGTCAAGCACAAACTCGGCCACAAGCGGGCGGATCGACCGCGATGGAGCACGGAGTATCGTCGAGACCCATCCGAGCGGGAGAGGCTCATTTCCATCCTCGAAGAGGCAGCGGCTCAATTGAAGGGAGTAACGGCGACGAGAAGGATCACGGCCATAACGGACTTCTAGGGTCCTCATGACCGGGCGTAGTGGTCAGGGTCGTACACCGCTTCGATCTCGTTTCCGTCGGGATCCAAGAAGTCCGCGACCACGCCCCCCCAGGGCTGCACCGTGGGCTCTTGGGTAAACTGCACATCGTTGGCCCGTAGCCTCGCTGCAAACGCATCCATATCCTCGACTTCAAGGACGATGCCGGTCGGCGTCACCCCCTCCTTCGGCTCCTCGCTCAACGAAAGCCCAATCTTGCAGAGGGGCTCCTCCGGTCCGACTTCCATCCATCCGAAGTTCCGGGCCTCCAATTGGACCGGGAAACCCAGGACATCGCGGTAGAACCCCAGGGCGCGATCAAAATTCGACACGGATACCGACGACACCCAAACTCTCGTGGCCACATCCTTCCTATTCGGCTCACCCTCCTTCATAGGAATATCTCCAAGCGGATCGAGAGTTACCTGCTATTTATCTCCCGCTTTCGTCGAAAGAAAGGCCTCCTCTATCGACCCAGGAGCATCTTGTCGAAGGAGAACTTTGGGCTCCTTCCCCGATCGGCCCTCATGTACCATTCAAAGGTCTTCCGGAGGCCATCCAGGGGCTCTGTGGGACGGAACCCCAGGGTACGAATGGCTTTGGAGATGTCGACCGCTAAGTCGACCTCGGCGTCCAGGGCGACGGCAAAATACAATGGCGCTGAGGAGACGCTGCCCCCAAGGTCGTAAATCCGCGAGCGGGGGACGAAGACCTTCTCCACGCTGCGCCCCGCGGCCTCGCCCAGGAGATCCACGAGGTCTGCCTCACTCACCGGTTCGGAGTGCGCGACGTTAAAGACCTCTCCCCGCGCGGCCGGGTTTTCTGAACACTCCCCCAAGGCCCACGCCACGTCCCAGACCGCGGCAAGATGCGTAAGGGTCTTCCCCTCGTCGGGTACGACCACAGGCCTGCCAGCAACGATGCGGTCCCAGAACCATGATTCGCGCGGGACGTTGTTGTAGGGTCCGTAGACGTGAGGGGGTCGGACGATGGAAACGTCGACTCGACTCTCCTCCTGGGCCGACAACAGGTAGTCTTCCGTCGCGATCTTGTCGGCGCTGTACTTCCCGAGGGAGGGTCCTCGGGGACTGTCCTCGGTGGCAGGTACGGAGCCTCCGAGGACGTAGACCCCACAGCTGCTCAGGAAGACGTATCGCCGCAGACCGACCTGGACAGCGTCAAGCACCGCACTTACCTCGCGGGGACCCGTTCCCGGCCCCCACACATAGACGAGGTCGATAACGGCGTCGAACTGTTCGGCCGCAAGAGCGTCTCGAATGTCACGGGGGCGCAGCCGATCCCCCAGGCGTTCCCGCACTCGATCCCCAAAGGGATTGGGTGAGTGACCCCGATGAAAAATCGTGACCTCGTGACCGCGACGGAGCAATTCCTCTACAGTATGGCGACCGATAAACTCGGTTCCTCCGATGACGAGGGTTCTCACCTTGGTGGAAACGAAGGAGTTCCTAAAAAGGGGGTACAGGACCAGTCATCGCGAACCCCGTAGTTCCGCATAGCGGAAGCAGTCTGTTGTGTGGTCGTTGACCAAGCCCGCGCCTTGCATGAAGGCGTAGCAAATCGTTGGACCCACGAACTTGAAGCCTCGGTCACGCAGGTCCCGACTCATTGCCTTCGACTCCTCGGACTCAGGAGGGATCTCCCCGAGAGTCGCGAATTGGTTCACCTTGGGGCGGCCCCCGACGAAGCGCCAAAGGTAGGCGTCGAAGGACCCGAACTCGCCTCGGAGCTCGGGGAGCCGTTGCGCGTTCGTGATGGCCGACTCGAGCTTCATGCGATTCCGGATGATGCCGGCATCGGCCAGGAGGCGATCCAGGTCCTGGGGGGTGTAGTGGGCCACCCGAGCGGGATCGAAGCCATCCATCGCGCGCCGGAAGTTCTCGCGCTTTCGGAGGACCGTCATCCAACTCAGCCCTGCCTGCATCCCCTCGAGGACCAGAAGCTCGTAGAGCGCGCGGTCGTCGTGGAGGGGGAACCCCCATTCCTCGTCGTGGTACGCCACCAGGAGTGGCTCCGAGAATCCCCATTCGCATCGCGCTAAGTCGTCACCCGGGAACGTCGCAGTCATCTCGCTCCCTCAGTACCCTTCCGGCGGCTCCCAGAGCTCCACCCGATTCCCTTCGGGGTCCATGATCCAGGCGAAACGCCCGTACGGGTACTCTTCCACCCGGTCTTCGACCTCCACGCCCTCCTGGCGAAGCTGTGCCAGCAACCCGTCGAGGTCGGCGACCCGGTAGTTAATCATGAACGGTGCCTGACTCGGCTCGAAATAGTCCGTCTCGCGGGGAAAGGGACCCCATACGGTGGCGCCCTTTCGGTCCGGCTCTTCGCGCTCCCGCCACTCGAAGATCACGTCGCCTTCCGTACGCGCCGGAAGGCCCAGGTGGCGAACGTACCACGCCTTCAACTCCTCTGGATCCTGCGCTTTGAAAAAGACCCCACCTATGCCCGTCACTCGCTTCATGCAACCTCCTTGCGACAGGACGTCGAATCCGCGGTCCTATTTGAGCCTCACAACGTCCCGTGGGCACGCTAGCGGGAGTGCTCCGATGGAGCCGGGCCAAAGACAAGAATCGTGGCCCCTGAGGAGTCTGCGAGTTCCAGCCGCTCTTTATTCATCGAATACGAGGCCACCCGGCCCCAGGCCTGCAGAAATGCGCCCTCTTGCGCCATCGCTCCTTCAGGATCCCCACACCACATCTGCGTCGCGGCGATCAGGGGGTTAACGGTCATCGCGGGGCCTTTGGTCTCATAGGTGGTCCCGTAACGGTTGCAGCCGGCGGACCCTGTCAAACGTCCTCCCTTATGGAACTCAGCAGTGACCTCGGTTCCGGGGAGCGGTGGAGCGAGATTCCCAGTTCCGGAGTCGAAGGTGAGAAGCTTCCAGGCTGAAACCAATAGAGAAGCCTCCCGAGCCATTTTTCGTGGTCTCCGCTCTACCTCCTCGCACGCTTCCCGTCGCCATAAGGCTATCTTCGAGCCTGGCGAGGTCCCGTTTTCAGGAAGATTCTTTCTTCCCGGTTCAAGTAGTCCCTGAAGACATTCAGATGCATGAATCCCGAGCGGGAGGTTCTGGACACACGCAACCCTCGAAGCGGCGGGATCAAGGTGGTGGACCTGAGTCGGACGCCCCTTCCCTACGGGTCCGCCACCCCGCTTCATCACCGCATCCTGGACGCCCTAAAACGGGACGGAGCCGGCATCCTCTCCCAGGACGAACTTCTAGAGACCGCCGAGGGCTACTCCCCGTCCGAGGTGGAGCTCGCCCTCCGTGATCTCTCCCTACGAGGCCTCGTCCGAGTCCTCTGGCGGGCTCCGTTCCGCTTCATGGCATTCCTCACAGAACCGGGGCGTGAGGACCAACTCTACGCGCGGCCCCTTCCCGACGCGCTCCCCGGATAAGACCGGATCGGCGGGGTCACCTGCAGAACGCCTCACTGTCACACGGTGCGTGCGAGGCTGTCCCGGACCTCCAATTCCACGTTCTGTCCTCCTGGCGTGAGACGAAGAGTCGCTGGCCGCCCGGCCTCTGCTGAACAACCGCCGAAGCCATCGCCCTAACCAGACCCATGGAGAATCAGACACCGCCCGGCGGAGCTCGGCCCGAATCCAAGCCTGGTCGGCCTTTCCGAACTCCAGACGGATGAAGGCGGCGAGGCTATCCTCTCGGGAACGATGCTGCTGTGCCTTCACCCAGGAGGAAAGTGGGGGAACGGGGATCATCAGCAATATCGAGCCTGCGAGGGAAATGTGGTTTCTCCCTCCTCAGGGCGGGTCGTACATGTGTCGCTCAGTGAAGGGAACGGAGTCCACAAAGCCGCCCTGGGGCGGGTGTGGATTGATATGCTATCCGCTGAATAGGCCGGTTCATGCCGCTACTGGATACTGCCATCAAGGTGCAACATCCCTGTCCGTTCTGCGACCTCTCTGTAGCCTTTCCCGAAGCCGAGATGGCTGTGTGGTGCAACCGGACTCTTGAAGTGCTGCAGATCGAGACGCCTGTCTCGGATGGCCTGAATCCCCTGCTCGAGGCCGCCAAGGAGTCCCTTCACGTCTACGACGTCTTTCGAGACGGCCGCTTCGCTCTAACGATGGCGCGAAGGTGCACCTGCAGGAGCTATCGTTCCGTCACGTCCATCGCGGATGAGGAAGGGGTCTGGCTCATCCCGCCCATCACCTACCACGATGGCTGGGAGACCCATCGGGTCATCTCATCTGGGAAGAGACCCCTCCAGCGATTCGTGGCCGAAATTCGAAAGGAGGGGGTCGTTCGCGTGCTCTCCCACCGGCCCCGCGAGCGCCTCGATCCCATCCATCACATGGGACTAGCACCCGTCCGTCTCTTCGATGGCCTTACAGAAAAACAGGTTCGGAGCCTCGTCCTCGCCTACGAACACGGTCTATTCGATGTACCCGCTCGCGGGCGGATGGATCAGATTGCCAGAGGACTCGGTGTAGCCCGATCGACCTATGGAGAGCACCTCCGCAAGGCTCAGCTCCGTCTCTTGCGGAACTCCTACCCTTTCCTCAAGCTCCGAGACCACGGTCCCGTCACGACAGCCTAGGAGCGCCACGCCAGCTTCGGCTTCGAAGCGAACCGTGCGGCTTACTTCAGCCGTTCTAGGATTTCCTCGGTGGTGACGACCTCATTGGCGATGAGGCCGTAATTCGTGTACGCCGCCTGGGTCGCCTCGGGCCCCGGACCCGTCGTGGCGTCCCGTACCGCGATCACGTCGAAGCCGTTCTCCGTCGCGTCGCGGAGGTGGGATTCCATGCAGAGGTTCGCCGACATGCCGCCGAGAATGATCGTCTGGATCCCCCGCTGACGCAGCTGCAGGGCCGTATCCCCCGTCCAAAAGTTGGAGAGTCCCTTGTGCGAGTGCAACACGACGGTGTTCTCGTCGGGCTCCAGGTCGGGATGGAATTCCGCGCCCCAGGTCCCCTCACGGAACATCTTCCGGTCAAACATCAGCTGGTCGATGGGATTAAGGTGTTGCCATCGCGCGAACTCTTCGTCCGTGTAGTAGTGCGGCGAGTAGAACACGGGAATCCCCGCGGCCTTCGCTGCCTCCCGGATCTTGACCAGATGCTCCACGACTTTCGTCTCCTTTACTCCCTCGCCGACCATATCCCATACCACGCCGCCCTCCGAGAGGAAGTCGTTCTGCGGGTCGGTAATCAGGACGGCCGTGCTCCCCTTCTCAAGCGCAATCTTGCCCATGGTTCTCAGTCCTTGAGGATCGAACGCCGCCCCTGCAATAAACTCCCGCTAGAACCGTTTGAGGCAGGCGGTTCTCCCCCGCGTGGCAGAGGCTCGCATGACTCTTAAGGATTTTCTCCCTGCGGCGGCCCTTCGCCTTCGTTAGGAGAGGGCGTTGACCGCGGTGAGAATCCCCACGGCCGCGAAGAGAGCAGGGAGCGTAAGAAGGGCCTTCCGCCGGTCAATCCGCTTTGAAACGCGCACCCCGAGCTGCGCCCCCAGAACCACGCCGGGGACGGCCCAAATGGCAATCTG
>JBHHWA010000016.1:0-10452 GCA_046756285.1 Thermoplasmata archaeon | reverse complement strand
CGCGGAAGCGCGCCGAAGCGTCAAGCGGGCGAATACGAAACGGTCGTCCAAGGGCCGTCGCCTCGGCGACCCGGCCGTTCGCGCTAGCGGTTGATCAGACCTCCGACCCTTCCTGGAGTTCAGTCGGGAATCCCATCGTGTCGCAAGGAGGGAAGAAAGTCCTAACCGATTCTGAACGGGAAACCGCCCTTGCTCCGGGCCCCGCTGCCCTCCTCCCAGGGTCTTTCCCGAAGAATCTGGCGCACGATCCGAAGCATGTCGACCTGACGTCGATAGCGTCGTGCAAGCTGGCGGGCCCGGCGCCGGCTCATGCCTCCTTTGCGAAGGGCCCGCTTGAAGGACCAGGCGGCTCGACGCCCTCCAAATAGGAGCTTGAGGGAGCTTGTACCGATCCGGGCGATGAGGACGGGGACACCGGTGACGACGGCGCCGAGGATGTCGCGTACTTCACTCATTCGATGTCGATCTCGAACTCCTCGTCGTCGAGCCGTTCCTTGATCTTCTTCTTGACCCTCTTCTCGATTTCCGCTTCCCGATCGCCCTTCTGCATCTCGGACCAGTCGGCCTTGCCGATGATGTCATGGAGCATCCCCGCCAGGTTGCTTCGGTCCATGAACTCCTTCGTCAGCGCGAAGGCCTTCTCCTCGTCCATGCCCGCCTCGCGGAGGCTCTTGTAGAAGTCGGAGACCGCCTCGGCGTACTTGCCCGTCTGCTCCGCCCCGAAGAGGGATTCGGAGATGGCGTTCAGGAGCTTCGGGACCTCGGTGGAGACCACGGAGAGAATCTCGCGGATCTCCTCTGCGTCCTCGTCAACCATGTTCGTACCCAACGAGACCAGCGACGGTCGGGGGTTTAAAGGAACTGGGCACTTGTGACCGCTCGCTGCCGATTCAGCCCCCGTGTGCCTTGGTATCAAATCCGATATTCGGAATATTGGGTTTAATACGCTTCAAGTTGGGACATCACCCGTCATGAAGGCAAAAACGCAGGTGACCCGCTCGGCCCAACAGCTCCTCTTCTTCGGAGGCATCCTCGCCATCGGCCTGGCGCCGCTCCTCTTCCTCCTTCAGACGCCGATCGATGAGATTCGGCTGAGTGCCCTGACGGGGGAGGCCATCGCCATCGTCCTTGGACTCATCCTCATCTTCGCGGCCCGCCAACTGCAGCAGGTGCTCCTAACGGGAGTCCTTCTCGCCTTGGTGGCCTCCACTGCCATGATGATTCTCGGAGGCACGGCCGGCCTCATCGGGGGCCTATTCGGGATCGTCGGTGTCATCGTCGCCTCGGTCCCGTACCTGCAGAACTACGTGACCTGGAAGAGCTGAGTTCCGCCTTTGGAGCACAGGGCTCAGCCCTCTTTCCCCGTCTCTGACTCCGGCCGTATCAGGCCCAGGACCTTCGACCAGCGCCGCACGGTCGCCTCCGAAACGTCGTAGACCTTCCCACGCGACTGGGTCGACACGACGACAACGCCCCTCGACTCCAAGGTCTGGAGACGCTCCCGAACGATGCGGCGGGAGGCCTTGCCGCGCAACTTCCGGACCGCTTCCGTGATCTGTGAGATGTTCCGGCCTCCCTTGTCGAAGAGGACCCGCACGATGTCTCGGGAGATGGGGTCCTTGAGCTCGGGGATGGCCATGTCGGGGGAGAGGGTGCCGTACCGCTGAAGGAGGTCCAGGAGGCGGAAGTAGGAACGAGCGATCTCCCGGAGGCGATCCAGGTGCCCGACGAGCTCGCGGTAGGGCCCCCTGAGGAGGTTGATGGTCCCCTCCAGCTGTTCGATCTTGGAGGCCAGGTCCTCCAGCTCGGTCTTCTCCTCCTCGTCCGCCATCGCCGTAGGTTGCGAAGGGAGGCCTGGCTACATAAGAACGCCTCAGCCGAGGCTCAGACGGGGCGGCGGGGTCTCACTCGGGCACCTTCGCAAAGGGCGTCGGGGCAGGCCGCACGTTGGAACGGACCCGGACGGCCTTCCCGAGCGCCACCATGAAGATGGCATCCTTCCCCTCAGCATGGGGGAAGAAGAAGTCCACGATCTCGTCGTCGTAGAAGGTCAGGCCGGTGGCCCCTAGACCCATCGCGTAAGCGGCCAGGTACATCCGACCCCCGAGAATCCCGGCCTCCAGCTGGGCAACGCGGTATCCACGGTTCCCAAAGCGCGACAGCACCCGCTCAAGGTCCACCAAGAAAAACACCACGGCGCTCGCATCGGCCGGGAGGGCCTGCTCCAGACCAAGGAAGCCGGCCCACTGTCGAAACTCGCCCTCCTTCACAAGTTCGAAGTGATTTTCCTTCCCGGAGTAGTAGTAGGCACCGCTCGGGAGGCCCTTCACCTCGTTCGCAATTGCATAGAGATCCACGAGCCGCGTCTCGGGTCCCTCGAGGAAGTCACCCTCGATCCCGCGCGTCGCGTGGTAAAGGATCGAGCCGAGTTGATCCAGGCCAATGGGCGTCCGACGGAAGTGTCGAGTCGAGCCTCGACGTAGGATGGTCGTTCCGAGGGGCCCTCCCTCGACGTCAGGGATTTTAAGGGTGAAGATTCGCTCTCCCGCCGGCGCGGGGGGCCGGTCGAGCGATCCCCTCCACTTCCGGACCGCCTCCAAGCTGCTGAGAGAGGACGCTCGGTGCATCTCCCGAATCTGCGGATAGTCGGTCTCCTCACGGCTGAGGCGCCGGGTCTTCGGGTTCAGGAGAGGCACGTCCTGGGGTGCTCTGGGGAGATCTTCTGGGGGTCCCAAGGGGATGAGACACAGACTCCCTTCATGCGCCCCTTCGACCCCGAGGATACGGTCCAGCTCCGTGTCGACGAAGCCGGTCACGAGAGGGGCTTGCAAACCAGCAGAGGTCGCGGTGGCGAGCAGGTTGGCTAGGATGGTTCCCGAATCCCAGAAACAGTAGCGGTACGACCGCGCCGAGTACTTCCAGGCGCTGCGCCAGAAGATGGCCGTCAAGGCCACGGTTGCGGGGGGAACCGATTCCCCTCCGGCAACGACGTCTGCAAGGAAAGCCCGAAAGTCACCCGCGCGGAGCTGGGTAAGTGCGAACTGGCGCGGGGCGAAGTGGTAGACCCCCGCCGGGAGGCCGTTGAGGGCCCGGCACACAACGTACAGTTCGATCGGGTACAGCGCTCCGGCGCAGGCGGCGGCACGGAAGTGGTGGATGGAGCCATCGGGGGTCCGAGCCTCCTTGGTAATCCCGGCCGCGAGATAGAGCACCTGGGCGAGGGTTGAGAGGTCCAGTTCGCCTCCTTCTCCCGCAGACGAGATGGCTTGCAGGGTGGCCATCGCGGGCGGTGGGAACCCCGTGGGAAGGGGGTAGCTCGGGAGGTCCCTGTAGACCTTGAACAGGGCGGGTTTGTTGGTCCAGTCGAGACGGTGGAGGGCTGTTCGGATGCCGGCAGGAGAATGTTTCGTAGCTTCGTGGTATTCCTTCGCCGCCTGAGTGTCCGCCCCGTTCGTCAGCCTTCAGCCCGCCCTTCTCGTCGGTTGCCTGTATCTGGGAACGAGGGGGCGCTACCCTTTAACGTGTTTTCCGCGGTGTCTCATGGCCGCCATGGGTCTGTACGAGGACATGGAAGAGATCCTGAAGGAAGAGCCCATCGATCTGGTCCAAGCGGCGACTCTCCTCGGTCGATTGGGGGCGTCCCCTCACGATGTGAAGGCGGTGTCGGAAGAGCTCGACCGGATGGGTGCGGAGGTTCACGCCCGCTTCCAGAGTGCGCTTGCCAGCGCGAGCCGCATCCAGATCCTAAATCGGTACCTCTTCGACGAACTCGGATTTCAGGGCAATGCGGAGGACTACTACGACCCCCGGAACAGCTTCTTCGGGGAGGTTCTCCAGCGGAAGACAGGCCTTCCCATCGCCCTCTCCCTCCTGTACGTCGAGGTAGGCAGGAGGGCGGGGCTGGCCTTGGTAGGCGTCGGATTCCCCGGTCACTATCTCGTCCGCTACGAGGACGAAGGCGGGCCTCGCTTCGTGGATCCCTTCAACGGCGGCCGAGTGCTGAAGAAGAAGGACCTCCGCGGGTTGCTCCAAGAGATGTCGGGCCAGGAGGTTCCTCTCGACCCCGCCCTCCTACGGCCTGCTACGGAGAGGGAGACCCTCACCCGCATGCTCCACAACCTCAAAGGCCTCTACATGACCTCCGAGGAGTTCGAGAAACTTCTTCGGGTGATGAACCTCCTGCTCCTTCTCGACCCTGGATCGTCTTTGGACTTCCGCGACCGCGGGCTCCTCCACTATGAGTTGGGCGATTTCCTGAGCGCGCGGGACGACCTTCAGGCCTACCTCGAGCTCGACCCAACCGCGGGGGACGCCGAGGTCATCCGGGTGCACCTCAACGACATCGAGAGCCGACTTCGGATGTTCCGATGAGCCGATGACCCGTCACAGCTGCTTCACCTCGGAGACCAGTTCCATCACCCGGTCCCGCGCGTCCCCGAAGAACATCATGGTCCGCTCGTGGTAGAAAAGCTCGTTGTCGATGCCGGAGAAACCCGGGTTCAAGCTCCGCTTCATCACGATGACGTGCTTCGCCTTGTCGGCATCCAGGATGGGCATCCCGTAAATGGGGCTCCCCTTGTCGTGCCGGGCGGCGGGATTCACCACGTCGTTGGCCCCGATAATCAGGGCCACATCCGCCCGCTCGAAGTCCGGGTTGATGTCATCCATGTCGTAGAGCTTGGTGTACGGCACATTTGCCTCCGCCAGGAGGACGTTCATGTGCCCGGGCATACGGCCAGCCACCGGGTGAATGGCGTAGCGGACGTCCACTCCCCGGTCCTCCAGCCGGTTGGCGAGGTCGGCCACGGCGTGCTGCGCCTGGGCCGCCGCCATGCCGAATCCGGGGACGATGATGACCGACTGAGCATACCCCAGGAGGAGCGCTGCCTCCTCTGGGTCGATGGAGCGCACGGTCTTGTCCACCGCCGTGGTGGCACCCGGAACCTTTGTATCCACCCCGACCGCGCCGAACAGGACGTTGGGGAGGGTCCGATTCATGGCTTTCGTCATGATCTGGGTGAGGATGAGGCCGGCAGCGCCCACCAGGGCCCCCGCCACGATGAGAATTTCATTACCCAAGATAAACCCAGCCGCGCTGGCAGCGAGGCCGGAGAAGGAGTTAAGGAGGGAGATGACGACGGGCATGTCCGCCCCCCCGATGGGGATCACGATGAGGACGCCGAGGACGAGGGCGATGGCGACAAGGAGGAGGAACAGCGGGAGCTGAATCCCCACCGCTACCAGGTACCCCCCTAGGCCGACGAAGGCGATGAGGAGGGCGACGTTGATTGGCTGCTGCAGCGGGAAGGTCGTGGGGGATCCGGGGAGGAAGCCCTGGAGCTTGCCGAAGGCCACAAGGCTCCCCGTCACCGTGATGCCGCCGATGAGGACCCCAGCGAGGATGGTGACCGTCGTATCGAGGGCAAGAGTCCCGACCGCGAACCCCTGATAGTATGCGGCGATGGCCACGAGGGCGGATGCCCCGCCCCCGAAGCCGTTGAAGAGGCCGACCATCTGGGGCATGGCGGTCATCTTGACGAGCCGAGCGGCCGCTGCCCCGAGGACCGCCCCAAGGAGGATGCCGACGGCGATGAGCTCGAGGTTCAGAACCCCCGTGTTCAGGAGGGTGACAACGATCGCGATGAGCATCCCGAAGGAGGCGAGGAGATTCCCCCGCCGGGCGGTGGCCGGAGAGCCCAAGTCTCGAAGGCCCAGGATGAAGAGGGCGGCCGACAGAAGATAGGCCAGCGTAAGGACTACGGGGTCCAGGGCCATTCCTCACCCTCGCTCTCGCTTGAACATCTGGAGCATCCGATCGGTGACGAGGAAGCCGCCGACCACGTTAATCGTCGCTAGGACCACCGCCCCAAGCCCGAGGATGACCGAGAGATTCACGTCTCCCGTGCCAGCGGCCACGGAGAGGGCACCAATGAGGACGATGCCCGAGATGGCGTTGGCCCCGGACATCAGCGGCGTGTGCAACGTCGGCGGGACCTTGGTGATGACCTCGAAGCCCACAAAGATCGCCAAGACGAAAATGAAGATGCCGATGACCAGATCCACCATCTCTCTTCCTCCCCTCAGGCCCCGCTCTCCGCGGCGATGGCCTCCCGGACGCGCTCGTTCCGGACCTCCCCGGCGTGGACCACCAGGCTCCCGTCGACGATCTCGTCCTCCAGATCGAGGTGAAGCTCCCCGTCCTGAACAATCACGTCCAGCAGCGTCATGAGGTTCTTTGCGTACATTTGGCTCGCGTGGACGGGCAAGGAAGAGGGCAGGTTCGCCGGCCCGAGAATGGTCACCCCGTTGTACAGCACCTGTTCGTCGGGCCTAGACAGTTCGACGTTGCCCCCTTGATCCGCAGCGAGATCCACCACCACCGAACCGGGGCTCATCGCCGCTAACATGGTTTCCGTAACGAGCACGGGGGCCTTCTTGCCTGGGACCTGTGCCGTCGTGATCACGACATCCGAGCGCGCGACGTGCTCCGCCAGTAACTCCTGCTCGCGTTTCCGAGCGGCTTCCGAGACCTCCTTCGCGTAACCGCCCTCCGCCTCGGTCTCCTCCTCCAGCTCGACCTCGACGAAGCGGGCCCCCAGACTCTGGACTTCCTCTTTCACCACCGGACGAATGTCGAAGGCCTCGACCTCCGCTCCGAGGCGTCTCGCGGTGGCGATGGCCTGGAGGCCGGCCACCCCGGCCCCGATGACGAAGACCCGGGCGGGTCGTACCGTCCCCGCCGCCGTCGTCATCATGGGAAAGAACTTGGTCAAGGCACTGGCCGCGAGGAGCGTGGCCTTGTACCCCGCGACGGAGGACTGGGAGGAGAGGGCGTCCATGCTCTGGGCCCGGCTGATGCGGGGAATCATCTCCATGCTGAAGGCCGTTGCCCCCCGCTCCGCCAGCTTCCGGATTAACGCCGGGTCTCGCAGCGGGTTGAGGAAACCGATCACGACGGAGTTGGCCGTGAGGAGGCCCACCTCCCCCGGCGTCGGTGGGTTCACCTTGAGGATCACCTCGGACTGCTGCCAGACGGAGACGGCATCCGACACCACCGTCGCGCCGGCTGCTTCGTAGGCCGCGTCCGGGTGAAACGCCCCGTCGCCGGCCCCGGCTTGGACCCGAACCTCGATGCCCCTCTGCACCAACCGGGCCACAGAGTCCGGGTCAAGGGCCACCCGTTGCTCCCCTTCGACGGTCTCCTTCACCACGCCTACGATCATCGGCACCGACCTCAGCGGACAGCTTGGAAAGCCATCAGGCAAATCTCAGATCCCTGAATCGCTCTGGGAATACGCCCAACCTTCCGATCCTCCCGCTCCAATCCTTCAAGAACCGACAGGCCTGTCGGGGTTCACCCGACAAGGACCCTCGGAGCCGGTTCCCTCCGTTACATGAGGGCCGCATTATAAGTTTGGCGGACCCCCCTCACGCCCCCACCTTTTTACGGAGATGCCGAATACCCTCGCCCTAACTGGAGCCCCCTTTCATGGCTCTCCCCCGTCAGCCCGGGACCCCGACCTCATACCTCGAGGCGTTGCGGGGTTTTTCCAAGAACGCAAAGTTGTATCTGGCCTATGCCACGATGTCCCAGATCAACTCGGGCATCTTCATCGTCGCCTTCGCCTTCTACCTGGAGGAGCTCTTCTTTCCACAGGTCGTCCTCCTCGGCGTCAACGTCGGCGTCCTCCCCTTCGTGGGGATCGCCCTCGCCCTCAACTTCATCGCCCATGGCCTGAACTCCCTCCCCGCCGGCTTCGTCGGTGACAAGTATGGCCGGAAGCGGAGCTTCATCGCCGCGAGCCTGGTCGCCATCGCAGCGGGAGCGGCGGTCCTCGTCGTCCAGGCCCCTTTGACCCTAGTACTCCTAGGCGTGGTCGTCGGCATGGGCGAGGCCTTCCACGGCGTCGTGGGCGCCCCCTTCATGATGGAGAACAGCCGCAAGGAGGAGCGCATTCACCTCTTCACCATCAGTGGGGTCCTCACGACGATCTCGACCATCGTCGGGGCCAGCCTCGCGGCGACCCTGCCTTCCCTCTTCGAATCCTTGCTCACCGGACTTCCCACGGGCTCTCTCGGCTTCCTCGATTTCGGGACGGAGCGGGCCACGGCGTTGCGCCTCACCCTGTTCATGTCGGTGCCCTTTGGGCTTGCGGAGCTCGTCCCCCTCTTCTACATGAAGGAGTCGTACGCGCTCGCCCCGGAACCCCTCCGCGAGATGTTTCTCCTCAAGCACGTGAGGCACAAGGGCAACGTGGGCAAGCTCTCCTTCCTTACCCTGGCCTTGGCCCTGGGTCTGGGCCTCTACTTCCCCCTCCTACCCCTCCACTTTGGGGCACGATTCGGCGTGGGGACAGAGGGGTTTGGGACGCTGATCATCTTCAACAGTCTGGCCATCGCGGCGGCAATCTTCGCCGTTCCGTTGCTCGTGGCGCGGTGGGGGAAGGTGCGGTCCATCGTCTATACGCGCCTCCTGGCCGTTCCCTTCTTAGCGGCAATAGCGTTCGCGCCCACCCTCTTCCTCGCCGGTCTCTTCCTCGTCCTACGGGGCGCCTTTGCTAGTATGGCCTTTCCCGTGGTCGGCTCCTTCAGCATGGAGATCATGGATGGCAACGAACGGGCGACGACGGCCGGCATGACCCACGCGGTGTTCGACCTCTCGTTCGGGGGCATGGTCTTCCTCGCGGGCTTCCTCTTGGATGCGGACATCTTTCACTTAACGTTCTTGATTGCCGCCGCACTTCTCGTGGCCCACGCCTCACTCTGGTTCCGTTGGTTCGGGGACCATCCCATCGATGCGGCCTCTAGATCGCCCCGACCTGTGACGGGGGCGGCGAGGTAGACCCGCTCCGGCCCGCTCTGCCGGGTCATCCAGCCTTCGTCTGATCGATGGGACGAATCCTTATGGCGCGAGCCGTGATGCAGGGCCGTTCCGGGGGGACGCCATGCTGAGTGAGAGTCTGGATCGGACCGCAGCGGATGTCCTCGTACACAAGCTGCGGGAGTTTGGGGTCGAGCGGATGTACGGCATTCCGGGGGACGCTGTAAACGGCGTGGTCGACGCGATACGTCGGCACCCGGAGGTGGAGTTCATCCAGGTCCGCCATGAGGAGGCGGGTGCTTTCGCGGCCTCCGCCTATGCGAAGCTGACGGGCAACCTGGGCGTTTGTCTGGGCACCGCCGGTCCAGGGGCCATCCACCTGCTCAACGGGCTGTACGATGCGAAGCTCGACCACGTTCCCGTCCTCGCGATCACAGGCCAGGTCGACAGCGACCTCATCGGGACCCACTTCTTCCAGGAGGTTAACCTCCACCACCTCTTCGACGACGTGGCCGTGTACAACGCGCGGATCGCCACCCCCGACCAGGTGGCCCACGTGACCACCCTCGCGGTCCGAGAGGCCCTCTCCAAGCGGGCCGTCGCGCAGATCTCCTTTCCCCTGGACATCCCCAATCGGATCGTCTCCCGCGACGCCCCGGACTTCCTCGCCGAATTCGCCCGAGAGTTTCCCGTGCCCGAACCCGCCGAGATGGAGCGGGCCGTTCAAGCACTAGACAGTGGCAAGAACATCGCCATTCTGGTGGGCAAGGGCGCCCTCGGGGCCGGGGAGGAGCTGGGGGCCCTGGGGGAACGCCTCGGGGCGCCCATCGTGAAGACCCTCCCCGCCAAGGAGGTGCTCCCGGACGACCATCCCCTGGTCATCGGCGGCCTCGGGCTCCTCGGCACCCGGCCGGGCCAGGAGGCCATGGAGAACGCCAAGACCCTCCTCATGGTCGGGACCTCGTTCCCCTACACGAACTACCTCCCCGACGACGCCTTCACGATCCAGATCGACACCGATCCCACCGCCCTGGGCCTGCGAACGAAGGTGGACGTGGCCTTGCTCGGGGATGCCAAGGCGACCCTCGCCGAGCTGACGCGCCGCGTCAAGGTAGGTCGGAACCGGCGCTTCCTGGACACCTACATCAAGGCCATGGACGCCTGGTGGAAGCGCATGGCGGAGGAGGAGGAGGGTGAAACGGTGCCCCTGGCCCCGGCCGCCCTCGCGAAGGCGGTGAGCGACGCGGCGGCCGTGGATGCCATCGTCTCCGTGGACGTGGGGAACGTGACCACGTGGACCGCCCGCCACTTCCGCGCCACCGAGTGGAGGCGATTCATCTTCTCCGGGAACCTGGCCTCGATGGGTTTCGGCCTCCCCGGAGCCCTGGCCGCGCAGCTCACCTACCCCGACCGCCAGTGCCTCGCCCTGTGCGGAGACGGAGGCTTCACGATGCTCATGGGGGACTTCGTGACGGCCGTGAAGTACAGTCTGCCGATTAAGGTCGTGGTCTTCAACAACTCGAAGCTGGCCATGATCAAGTACGAGCAGGAGGTGATGGGCCATCCAGACTTCGGGACGGACCTCCAGCCCATCGACTTCGCCCAGTTCGCCGAGGCCTGCGGGGGGAAGG
>JBHHWA010000015.1:0-10782 GCA_046756285.1 Thermoplasmata archaeon | reverse complement strand
TTCTGCAGCCGGATGACGTCGCCGACCTGGATGTTCAGGCCCCGGACCTCCCAGGCGGTGAAGGGGACCGTCCCCGTGTCGTCGCCTAGGATCCCGTAGTAGATCTCCTTCGTCTTCTGGTCCTGCTCGAGCTCCCGCGAGTTCAGGCTGACCACCTTTGCGAGGAGGTTGATGCTCGGCTCGCCGGGTCGAAGCTCCTTGATGGTCTTCGTGGTCCCGAGGTTCAACTGAGCCGGGTTCCCCCCGTACTTCCGCACGATGCTGCGCTTGGCGGCATCCAGCGAGACCCGGTAGACCGTCAGGTAGCTCTCGAGTTCGCGTTCTACAACTTCTTCCTTAACCTTCCCTTCCAGCGCCCGTGTTATGTCTTTAACGTGGGGCGCAATTTGCTCCCGCACTTGTTCACTTCCTAGAGGCGTGTGTTGCTGCGTACCTCTACGGAAGCCTAGACCGTGGGTCTATTTAAGCGGGCACGAGGGGTGGGTGAAAGTGGGCGCGAGAACCTACTAAGAAGGCCCCTCCCTTCACGGGTGGAGAATATGGATCTCGGGCTGAAGGGGAAGGCGGCCATGGTGGCCGCAGCGAGCCAAGGATTGGGGAAGGCCATCGCGTGGGAACTGGCCCGGGAGGGGGCCCAGGTCGCGATTTGCTCGCGGGATGAGGGTCGAATTCGGAACGCGGCGGAGGCCATCCGGGCGGATACCGAGGCGGAGGTTCACCCCTTCGTCTGCGACCTCCTGCGAGAGGACGACGTGGCGACCTTCGTCTCCCAGGCGGCGGAGACCCTCGGGGGCCTGGAGATTCTGGTCACGAACGCCGGGGGGCCGCCTCCCGGCCACTTCGAGGACGTGGATGACGCAGCTTGGTACCGAACCTACGACCTGACCTATCTGAGCGCGGTCCGGCTGATTCGGGAGGCCCTCCCCTATCTGAAGCGGACAGGCCACGGCCGGATCGTCGTGATGACCTCCATCAGCGTCAAGCAGCCCATTCCCGACCTCGTCCTCTCCAACGCGGTGCGCATGGGTGTCGTGGGGATGGCGAAGAGCCTCGTCCCTGACGTGGGACCCCACGGCATCACCGTGAACGTCGTGTGTCCTGGATATGTCGGGACGGCGCGGACCAAGGAGCTCTTCGCGGCGAGGGCGGAGCGGGAGGGAACGTCGCCTGAGGCCGTCGAGGAGGATCTCGTTCGTGTCGTTCCCATGGGCCGGACGGGCGAGCCTCGGGAGGTGGGGGCGTTGGTCGCCTTCCTAGCGTCCGAGCAGGCATCCTACCTCACCGGGAACCTGATTCAGATCGACGGCGGGCTCTACCGCGGTGTCTACTAATCGCCACGCACCTTTTCCTGCAGCTTGCGCCGCAACGCCTCGCTAATGGCCTTGCCGTCGGCGGTTCCCCTGAGGCGCTGCATGGCGAGGCCCATCAGGGGTTGGAGCGCGCTTTCTCCGCGCGCCTCGACCAGCTCGCTGTTCTCTTCGAGGAGGGCGTCCAACTCGCGATCCAACTCTCCCGGCGCCAGGCGGCGCAGACCGAGCTCGGCAATGGCCTGGTCCACGCTGAAGTCTCGGTCAAGAATCGCCCGGAGGACCAGGGGAACGGCCTCCTTCGCGAACCGATCGGCGTGCAATGCGGCGAACAGCTCGTCGAACGTCTCCGGCGCGAGCGTCTCCACTCGGTAGCCTTCGGACTCGAGTTCGGGCAGATGGTTGAGAAAGGTTCGGGCGATGGTTCGAGGATGACCGTGCTTTCCGGCCAGTTCCTCAAAGGGGGCATCCCAGCCCTCATCCAGGAGCTGGTCGACCTGCTGAGGATGAACCCCAAACTCGGTGACCAGGCGTTCCGCCCGGATCTCCGGCTGCTCCGGAAGTTTACGACTCAGCTCCGCCAGCCAAGCGGAACCGACCCGGATGGGAGGCACGTCCGTCTCGGGATACATGCGCGCGCTTCCCGGGAGGGGACGGCTATAGACGGTGCTGCCATCCGGACGAGCGTCCCGCGTCTCCTCGGGGACCCCTTCCAGGGCCGCTTGCGCCCGCGCTCGAACGCGCTCCATGGCGGATTGGGCGACCTCCACGTCCTCCGCGACAAGGACGAAAGCATCGTTCTCGTCCATCACGAGGGCCTCGCAGATGCGGTCGACCTCTTCCGCGGTGACCTCGTAGCCTGGCAGTTCATCCGAGTGGAGTATCCCCCTGGCCCCGGTCACGGTGACCTGAGCGGCGAGCTCTGGACCCAGGCTTCCGGCCAACAGTCCCGCGAACCCGGGGAGTCGGAGGCCGAGGATGGCCTTCCTGTGGCCGAAGCCCTGACGGAGAACGTGGGACTTCGTCCCCTCGAGCACCTCTCCCAGGTCGACGATTTTCCCTTCGAAGCCATCAATGCCCCGCTTGCCCAGCACGTCTCGCGCCCCCAGGAGGGCCGATTGCCGCTGAACCTCACCATCGACATAAGATGCGATCATCCCCAGCTCCTGGACCCCCTTGATTTCCACACGCGCGCCGCCCTCAACAGAGACGTTCAGGTCTTCGCGGATCGTCCCAAGGCCACGCTGGACGCGGTGGGTGGCGCGAAGTAACCGGCCGATTCGCAACGCCACATCCCGTGCCATCTCGGGGGAGTCGATATCGGGGGTCGTGGCGATCTCCACGAGAGGAATGCCTAACCGATCCAAGCGATAGACGGCCTCTTCTTTCCCGCGATGGATGAGACGGGCGGCGTCCTCCTCCAAGCTAATGGTCGGGATGCCGATGGTCTTGCCATCCACCTCGAGGGACCCGTGCTGGGCGATGAGGGCGCTCCGCTGGAAGCCGGTCGTGTTTGAACCGTCGATGACCGTCTTACGCATGAAATGAACCTCATCGACGGGCTGCGCATCGAGGGCCAGTGCGCCTAGGAGGGCGATCTCCAGTGCCTCCCGGTTCGCCCTGTGCGGGGGCTCCTCATCCGCATCCACCAGGCAGCTGGTCTCCGTGCTCTGGTAGCGGAAGGCGCGCCCCTTGCTCGCTTCTTCCAACGCGGCTCGGTCCACCTCCCCCAACTCGCTCTGGGTCGGACGGAGGTAGCGCAGAAACTCCTCCCTCACCTCGTCCACGAGCCGGGACTCGCAGTCGCAGAAGAGCTTGCGCGTGGCAAGCTGTTGGTGGATCTCGAGGCCCACCTTGATGGGAAGGTCGGAGGCCATGGGACACCCGGGCGGTGGGAAAGGAGCGGGCGATGCCTTAAGGATTCGCGGACGGGCCGAGGACGCGGTGGCTAGGCGGGCTTCGATTCTTCGAGACGAAGCTTCGGGTTGATCTCTCCCGCGAGATTTGAGATCATCAGGCCTCGGACCTCTGAGGGTTCCGTCGTGTGTCCGAGGACCCACATCAGCTTCACGAGAGCCGTCTCCGGAAGCATGTCTTCGCCCGGGATGACACCCACCCTCGCCAGCTCTCGCCCCCGTGAGTACACGTAGAGTCCCACCCGCCCGTTCAGACACTGTGTAGTCATGACAACGGAAACCCCGTCTCGAATGGCCTTCCGAATCCGCGTGACGAGCGGCTTGCGAACGTGGCCTAACCCGGTCCCGGCGAGGACGATGCCGCGACTCCGCTCGGCCCACGCATCGAAGAGGTCGGGAGGCATATCAGGGTAGACGTGGAGCAGGGCTACCCGCTCCTCCATCTTGTTGTCTACCTTGACCGGCCCTTCGGCCCGAGGACGATGCCCGTTGTGCCAGGTGACCACCCCGTCCCGGTGGACGCGTCCCAGCGGCTCCTCATTGAGGGTTCGGAAGGCGTCCCGTCGGCTGCTGTGCATCTTGCGGACCTTCGTCCCCCGGTGGACGGTGCATGTCAGGTCCGAGGTCTCCTCGTGCATCACCGCCACGACCTCGCCGAGGTCGGCGTTGGAGAGGTGGGCGGCGCACATGAGGTTCAGGAATGCGTCGCTGCTTGGCCGGTCGGAGGAGCGTTGCGAGCCTACGAGGACGACGGGTCCCGTCAGGTCCGTGAGCATGAAGGAGAGGGCTGCCGCGGAGTACCCCAGGGTGTCCGTGCCGTGAGGGACCACCACGGCCTTGGCCCCGCCGTTCAGGTCCTTCGCGGCCTCCTGAGCCAGCCGCCGCCAGTTCTTCCCTCCCATGTCCTCGCTCAGGAGGCTGAACAGGATGCGGGCCTGGACGTTGCAGATGTCGGCCAGGTCCGGGGCGTAGGAGGCGAGTTCCTCCGCGCTCAGGGCGGGGTACACGGCCCCCGTGCGGTAGTCCACATAGCTAGCAATCGTGCCACCCGTCCCCAGGAAGGAGACGTTGGGCTTGTCGGGGTTCGCGGCGACTCTGCGACGGGGTACAGGCCGCTCCCTCCCTTTCGCCACCCGTTTCAGAGGGGTTTCCGGGGTGACCCGCAGTCCGACGTTGTAACCGTTGGAGAGCTTGATGGTAAGGATGTCCCTCTCGCTGAAGGAGTGGTGGGGCATGACAATGCCTTGGTACGTTTCACCTCCGACGGTGACCCGTACCTCATCCCCGACGTCTGCCTTCGCACCTTCCAGAAGGCTCGCGACCCGCTTGGGGTATTTCATCAGGGTACGAACCGTGCTAAATGGAAAAACCCTTTGCGAGAGTGATCGCTGCGGGCAATGGCCGGGTAATGGAGACGAGACCTCTTCCGGGCCGCATGCGCGGATGGTGCGTAGGGATCAGACGAGCTCGTAGGTCACCCTATCGATGTCTTTCCCCTTGCTCCGCCTTCGAAGGATACGCATGCGGCCAATCTCGGAGGTGTTCCGGACGTGGGTGCCGCCGCAGGGACAAAGGTCGCGGTCACCGATCTTGATGACCCGCAACCGTCGGATGCTGCGAGGAATTAAGTCCAGAATGGCCCGCTCTTCTGCGATCTGGGTCTCAAGGACCGTCCGATCCTCCTCGTAGATGGACACGGGGACGGCGGCCTCCACGACTTCGTTGAAGTCCGCCTCCATGACCCTTAGGTCTCCAGAGGAGAAGCCGGCTGGCGCGAAGTCCACGTGGCTGTAGTCCACGTAAAGCTGGTTGCCCTTCGTCTGCGCCCCGAACCGCTGAAAGACGAGGCCAGAGAGGAGGTGCTGCGCGGTATGCATCCGCATGTGAGCGTAGCGGCGATCCCAGTCGATCTGACCTAGGACCTTCCCTCCCGCGGGGACCTCCTTGACGTAGTGGCGGGTCTCCTTGCCCTCCTTGACCACCTTCTGGACGCGTGTAGAACCGCCCTCCCATTCCAAACGACCCGTGTCGAAGGGCTGCCCCCCCGATTCCGCATAGAAGGCCGTTCGGTCGAGGGTAACGTAGTTCGGGCCTCGGGACGCGATCTCGGCCTCGAACTGCTTCACGTAGTTGAGCTCAACCATGGGCTGATCCGCGTAGTCTGGATCTTGACCCAAGTAGATGAGCGCGGTGGGCATGCTTAGAGAAAACTAAGGGCTTCTAATAAAGAAGGTGCGCGGGAATCCTAGAAGGATTCACCGCAAATTCGTCGGGTCTACTAATCAGTCGTCCTCGTCATCATCGTCCTCGTCATCATCGTCGTCATCGTCGTCCTTCTCGTCGTCGTGGTCGTCGTCCCAGTCGGCTGTGGCGATGGTCGTCCCCGAGTCATCTCCGATGGTCAACGAGATCTCCACGGGATTCTCCAGTCCGTCCATGTAGGTCCCTTCGACCTCAAATTCAAACTCGTACGTCTTGTCGCCCACGAGTTCGATTTCCATTTCGACCTCGACCCCGTCGATGACCCGCTCAAACTCCCACTCCTCGTCGTCATCGAGGGCGAAGGAGCCCTTGGGGATGGTGAAGCTGTAGGCCCCGATCTCGACCGTGACATCCTCGTTCATAGGATCGATTCCGTTGCTGTCGGTTCCGAGCGTGAAACCGCCCTCAACTTCGACCTCGTCATCCTCCACCTCGATTTCGGCCCACAGGTCGTAGAAAGCAGGATCGGTCGGATCGATGGGTGGGTCAATGGGTGGGTCTACGGGAGGCTCAGCTGACGCCTCGATGGGAGAGGCAACGACAAAGGGAAGGGCGAAGCCCGAACGAACTGCCGTCGCGAGCACATCCAGGGAAGCCGGGAACCCTGTGATGATTTCCTGCGAGGCGCATCCCCAATCCGGCTGACCAAGGGTCGTCAGCCCAAGCATCGCTGGGTGGGTCGGGTCGACGATGGTGACGGGATCCGTGCAGCCTGCGCGGCCCCCCACCCGAAACTCGCCAACCTCACTCAGGAATTCGACCTGCGTCATGCTTGGCGCCGTCAAAAAGTAGCAGCTCAGGCTCACGTAGAGGCCCGTTCCGGGGCCGCTCGCGGCGAACTCAATCCCGTTCGCGATGAGCTCGCGGTCCTCAAGGTTGGGGTTGAATTGGTAAAACTGAGGCGTGGTTCCGATGACGATCGTCGGTCCCGTGATCGCCGGCGACCAGGCCGCTTTGGTGACGTTGGCGGGCTCGAGCAGAACGGTCCCCAGGCTACCCGCAGCTTCACACTTCGGGTCGCCGAAGACGATCGCGTCGAACGCGGCGAACTCAGCCGCCGTCATGCCAAACCAGACCTGGGCAGTCACGACGGTGACGGAGTGGCCGAGGGCCGCTGCGATCGTCTCCTCGTTGTAGTCCCAAGGAGGCGCCAGCAGCGCCCCCATCGAGGGTCCATAAATCAAAACACTCTTGCCGGTCGAGGTGGCTGCGGCTACCGCCGGGAGACCGCCGATCGAGGGTGATGCGGGGAGGCCGCCCGAGGAGTCCGCCGCCGCGATGCTGCCGGTTATGGAGTTAACCGACGAGCTTCCAATCGAGGGCATTGCAGAGGTGCCAGCCAGGTCTCCTCCGGGGGGCGCCACGGCCGTGGCGAACGCCGAGATGACCATCAGCAGCACAGGGACCAGGGAAATCTTTGCGATACGCATCGGTTCATCACCCGGGGAGGACGCCTTACGAAGACTGAGAGAGCAGAAACGAGATTGGTTGCCGGCTGCCAGTCCTCATAAGGACCTTTGGCCTGGTATCAGTACATAAAAGGCGTTCCGCTATAATTATCACCAGGCGCATATACTTCGCGAAGGTTCACGCCTGGGGACCCCAGTTGGGTCTTCCGTGCGACCCCTAAAGCGCCCTGCGTAGCTCGCGTGCGATGACAAGGCGCTGGATCTCGCTCGTCCCCTCGTAGAGCTCCGTGATCTTGGCGTCCCGATACCGCTTCTCCACGGGGTAGTCCCGGAGGTAGCCGTACCCCCCGTAGATCTGAATCGCCTCCCGGGAGGCGCGGACCGCCAGGTCGGAGGCGAACAGCTTCGCCATGGAGGCGGCCTTCGTGTACTCCTTTCCCCGATCCCGCAGATCGGCAGCCTGCTGGATGAGGAGGCGTGCGGCATCGATCTCCGTCGCCATGTCTGCCAGCTTGAACCGGATGGCCTGGAACTCGCCGATGGGTTGGTCGAACTGCTCCCGCTCTTGGGCGTAACCCCGAGCTGCCTCAAAGGAACCCCGGGCGATGCCTAGGGCCTGGGCGGCGATGCCGATCCGCCCCCCGTCTAGGGTCGCAAGGGCGACGCGGAATCCCTGGTCTCGCTCCCCCAGCAGGTTCTCTTTCGGGACCCGCATGTCGTCGAAGGCCAGCGCCGTCGTGTCCGAGGCCCGAATGCCGAGCTTCTTCTCCTTTCGGACCTTCTGGAAGCCGGGGGCGTCCGCAGGCACGATGAAGGCCGAGATGCCCTTGCTCCTGGGGGCGTCCGGCTCCGTCTTCGCGTACGTGACCACGGCGTCCGCATGCCACCCGTTGGTGACGAAGATCTTTTGGCCGTTGAGGACCCAATGGTCTCCCTCGAGGATCGCCGTCGCCCGCATGGCCCCCGCGTCGCTGCCGGACCACGGCTCCGTGAGGGCATAGGCGCCGAGCCATCCCTCTGCGGCGAACTTGGGAAGGTAGAACTCCTTCTGCGCCTCCGTCCCAAAGCGGAGGATGGGATCGCAAACGAGGGAATTGTTCACGGACATGATGACGCCCAGGGAGGCGTCTACCCGGTTGATCTCCTCCATGGCCAGGGTGTAACTGACGGTGTCCGTCCCCCCGCCTCCGTACGTCTCGGGGACCATCATCCCCATGAGCCCCAAGTCGTACATCTTGTCGACCAGGTCCCGAGGGAACTCTTCCGCCTCGTCGTAGGCGGCGACCTTGGGGGCGACCTCCTTGTCGGCGAACTCCGCGACGGATTGGGCGATGAGTTCCTGCTCCTTAGAGAGCTCGAACTCCAACGGCTGGCCTCCCTCGGACGCAGGGCCGCATGGCGGTATAAACCCTTCCGGCTCAGAAGAGGGGCTGCCCCAGGAACTGGACGAACACGAAGAAGAGGAGGGCCCGGACGGTCCCGGCGACGAGATTCACCAGAAGGAAAATCCACGCCGGGATGAGCTGCCCCTGCTTGTTGAAGAGCGAGTAGAGGTAGATGGGGAGGGTGTCCGGGAGGAAGGGGATGGCCAAGAGGACGAAGAGTCCGATCCACTTCGTGACGCGGACAAAGCGCGTGACGTAGCCCACGCCCTGGCCGAGGGCGGGGTAGCGGGCGGAGTAGTACCGGATGGGTCCCTCCACCTTCAACCCCAGGAGGAAGATGAGACCCGCCCCGACCATCTTCGCGAGCCCGATGACCCCCGCAATGACGAACTCGTTGAGGATCGCCGGTCGGATGAAGAGGGCGAACTCCACGGGAATGGGGAGGACAATCGCGGTCAGGACGCCATAGACGAAGACGACGACCAGGTAAAGGACGGGGTTGGCGACGAGCCCCGCGAGGATGTCGAGGAAGAATTGGACGAACCCCTCGTGGAAGACGATCGCGGTCCCCTCCGGCTCCGAATGCCCGAGGAGTTAAAAGAATGAGCCGGGCCAGAGAGGCGGCGTGCTAGCCAGGAACGTTTCCTCCAGGGGCGGCCGCTAACCCTTATATGAGGGCCTAGGTTAGATGAGCCGGGGAGCAGCATGGCCACCACCTTTGAGTACTCGAGTGAGAGCGAAATCACGCGGGCGATTCTCCAGGGTTTCACCAGCGACCTGAACGAATACGCCGAGTCCGACGTCATTGTGGTCGGAGGGGGCCCCAGCGGCCTCATGACGGGGAAGGACCTGGCGGAGCGCGGTGTGAAGGTCCTGATTATCGAGCGGAACAACTACCTGGGGGGTGGCTTCTGGCTGGGGGGCTTCCTGATGAACACAATCACGGTCAGAGCCCCCGGACAGGAGGTCTTGGAGGAGCTCGGCATCCCCTACGCGAAGGCGGCCGAGGGCCTCTACACCACGACAGGGCCCCATGCTTGCTCCAAGACGATCGCCGCCGCCTGTGATGCCGGCGCCAAGATTCTGAACATGGCGAGCCTAGAGGACGTCGTCGTCCGGGACCAGAACCGAGTGGGGGGCGTCGTGGTCAACTGGAGCCCTGTAGAAGCCCTCCCGCGAGAGATCACTTGCGTCGACCCCGTGGCCTTGGAGTGCCGGCTCGTGGTGGATGCGACCGGTCACGACGCCGAGGTCGTCTCCGCCCTCGAGAAGCGGGGGATCGTGAAGATCCCTGGCGAGGGAGCCATGTGGGTGGAGAAATCGGAAGACCTCGTCGTGGAACATACGGGGCTCGTTCACCCGGGCCTCATCGTCGCAGGCATGGCCGTTTCCAGCGTGTACGCACTCCCTCGGATGGGTCCGACCTTCGGCGCCATGCTCCTTTCGGGGAAGCGGGCCGCCGAAGTGGCCTATGACATCCTCAAGACTTAGAATTCTGGCCCGTCCCGAGCGGATCGTTCTCTACGAGGATCCAGCAACGCCGGTCCTAGACCTTAGCGAGCTCGCCGCGTATCTGCGGCCGGTCACCGGCCTGGAAGTTGAGACCCGATCCGAGTTCTTCTCGTACCATGGCGTCCCGGACCTCGAGGACCTTGCCAATCGGATGGCCCACCTGAAGATTAAGGACCTCTATCACGAGGATCAGAAATTCCCGCCCCTCTTGGGGGACATCGACATCGAGCGCAGGCTTCTCCTCGACCCACGAAAGCGTCTCCCCGGCATCCTCTACGACGGCTTCCGGTTCCAGACCCTCATGCGCTCCTTTCTTCCGGAGGCGGAGAGAAGCTTGCGAACCGTTCACCTCTCCTTCACCCCTCGATTGATCTCCACCTTCGATGCGGGCGATCGAGTGCATCACGCCCGCGTCATCGTGTGCGGCCTCCCGGCGCTTGCCTCCACGAGCGGCGTGGTGGAGGGCCCGGCGAAGCCCAAGGCCTTCTACATCGCCAAGCGGCGGTATGGTGCCATGGGCGTGGCGCCCCCAACGGAGCTGCTGAAGGAGGAACTCGCAGGCCAGTTCATCGACTACGACGACGAGCGGCTGACGGAGGTCTTCAAGGGCTACGCCCTCCAGGCCCTCTTCTTCTCCTTGGTCGGGAACCCCTTCTGCGAGGATCCGGCGTGTCAGCTTTTCAACGCCCACTGGCAGCAGAAGATGATTGAGGCCCAGCTGCAGTCCGGAGCGCTTTGCGACGTCCACGCGAGGTTTCTTCCCGTTGGCGCCTAACCCGCAAAGAATTCATTCTGGCCCGCCCTAAGTCCGGGAGTTGAAGATCCCCCTCTTCGAGATGGAAAGGTGGCAATCGACCTGGGAGGGCCGGGTGGCGGTCAACCTGGGCGAGAGCGGGGTCGAGCCCTTGGCCCTGGAGGAGCTGATGAGCGAGGATGACCTACGCGACGCGCTCCGGACCCCTCTCGAGTATGCGGCCACGCAGGGGTCGGA
>JBHHWA010000014.1:0-10833 GCA_046756285.1 Thermoplasmata archaeon | reverse complement strand
TCCGCCACTCCCTCGTGGACGGATACAACGTGGGTTGGGAGGAGGAGTACGCGGCGCTAGACGGTCAGTCGGAGGCAGAGTTCATCGAGTGCAAGGGGTACGTGTGGATCGGCCAGTCGCGGGAGCGGTTGACCCGGGGGAACATGCCCTCTCACGAGCGCATCCGGGCGTTTTCCGCCCGCCTCGCGAAGGAAGTTGGGTACGACTTCCGGGACGAGGTGGAGGTGAGCCGGGTGGTCCTTCTGACCAAGCCAGGCGTCGAGCCAAGGCTTGCGGCGTGAGGCTGACAGGGCCGAGAATCACCACCGATTCCCGTCGGAGGGCCTTTTAATAACGGGCGTCCAGAAAGGCGTGCCGTGTTCGATGTCCCCCTCATTCTGGGCTACCTCTCGGACCCGATGGTCTTCCTTCCCCTGCTCTTCGTGTACAGCATCCTCGTCGCCGTCATCCTTCCCACCCCCGTGGAGGTCGCGCTCGTCCCCCTCCTCACCCAGCCGGCCTTCTGGGCAATCGCCGCCGTCACCATCGGAGGCGGGAAGGCCGCAGGTTCGTTCGTCGTCTATCACATTGGAAAGCGAGCGGACAAGGTCATCCACAAAGCCTCCTCCCGCCGATCCCTGGGGAAGCGGTTTCGCGACCTGTGCGTCCGCTTCGTGGCGAAGACGCGCTACGTGGGTCTGTACCTACTCCTCAGCCTCCCGCTCATGACCGACACCGTTCCCCTCTACGTCTACTCCATCTTCAACGACCAGGGGGAGCTCCTGCACGCCCCCACCTTCGTCTTCACCAACTTCCTCGCAGGGGTGACCCGGGCCGTCCTCCTCCTCATCATCCTCGTCGCCCTAGGGGTCAACCTTCTCCTCTAGGGTCCGTCGAAGCCCGGCTCCTGTCTCTGACGCGACTGGTTCACGGGAAATCGTTAAGCGAGAAGGTTCGTTGCTCCCAGTCGATGCGATGGTCTTTCCGGATCATCACACTTCTCGGAATCCCCATCTACATCCACCTCACCTTTCTCATTATCATCCCCCTCTTTGCCTGGGTTTTCACCACTCAAGACGCTCGCATCCTCGGGCTTGACACGGGCTTCGGGGGGGTGGACCTCACGTTTCTCGCGCCCCCGGTGGCGGACGCAGTACGGTGGATCCTGGGGAGCCTTGCCGCCATCTTCTTCTTCGCCAGCGTCCTCTTCCACGAACTCATCCACTCTTACGTAGCCCTTCGGTACGGGGCGAAGATTCGAGACATCACGCTGATTATCTTCGGGGGCATCGCCCAGATTGAGGAGATTCCAAAACAGCCCGCGGCCGAGCGAAACATGGCCTTGGCCGGGCCGGCTACCAACCTTCTCATCGCAGGCGTGGGCTACCTCGTCCTCCTCGGTTTGGCGCCCTTCCGCACCCTTTCCACCGCCATCGAGGTCTTGGCCGTCTTCCTCTCCATCCTCGTCTTCTACAACCTCCTCCTCGGGCTCTTCAACCTGATTCCGGCCTTCCCCATGGACGGAGGGCGCGTCCTCCGAGCGGTCCTCGCGCGAAACCGGAGCTACCTCTCCGCGACTGAGACGGCGGCGACCGTGGGGAAGATCTTCGCCGTTCTTTTCGCCGTGGTCGGAGTCTTCATCTCGCCCTTCCTCCTCCTAATCGCCGCCTTCGTCTACCTGGGAGCTGGAGGGGAGGCGCGACTCACCAAGCTCACAGTGACCCTCGAGGGCGTGTCCGTGGACGAGGTCATGACCAAAGAAGTAGACACCGTGGCCTCCGATTCCACCGTGGCAGAACTGATGGAACGGATCGCCGTAGAGAGGCACATGGGGTACCCCGTGGTGAACGGGGAACTCCGCGGATTGGTGACCTTCCAGGATGCCGTCGCCGTGCCCCAGGAACAACGAGGTCGCACACGCGTGGGGGATATCCTGAGCAAGGAGATCGTCACGATCGAGCCAAGGGCCCCGGCCCTGGATGCCATGAAGCGGATGTCCGACCGTAGCATTGGACGACTCCTCGTGATGGACGGTGGCCAGCTCGTCGGCATCCTCACGCGGACCGACCTCATGAAGGCCGTATCCCTGTACGAAGCCCAACGCGGCCTTTGAGGGCTTCATTTATCCTGGGTCCCTCATGGTTGGCGTGTTCCGGCTGCCCCCCGTTCCTACGGCTCAGGAGCTCCTGGATCGGGGTTTCCGGGCGAGCCGAAAGGTCCGGGGTACGGGTCGGACGGCCCTCGAGCGGGCTCGTTCGCGTGCCCTGCAGAGCATCGGAGCCTTCGGGAAGCCGATTCGGACCGGCCTGCAGCGGGTCTACACCTCCTTCCCTTCCATCGACCCTCTACCCGCATTCAATCGTGAACTCTTGGACGTGATTGCTGGCATTGACGAGACGAAGCGGAACCTAGGCTCCCTCAGCTGGGCGCGGGAACAGGTGCTGACACGGGCTCAGGACGCAAGGAGGACGATTCGGGCGAGCGCATCGAGGGAGGAAATCGAGCGAGCCAGCAGGGCGTTCCACGGACGGGTTGCGTCCGTTCTTCGGGCAATCGATCCCTCCCTGACCTTCCTCCGCGAAGCGCGGGGGAACCTGCGACGCGTCCCCGGGGTCAATCCCGATCTTCGAACCCTTGTAATCGCCGGTTCTCCGAACGTGGGGAAGAGTCAGCTTGTCCAGGCCTTGAGTCGGGCGCGCCCAACCGTCGCTACGTACCCTTTCACCACCCAGGACCTCGCCCTCGGCCACTTCACCGTCGAGGGACGTCGGTTCCAGGTCATGGATACGCCCGGCCTCCTGGATCGGCCGGTGAGCAAACGGAACGAGGTGGAACGGAAGGCCCTTGTCGCCCTCCGTCACGTGGCGGATCTCATCGTGTTCCTCCTCGATCCAACGGGGACGTCCGGCTACCCGTTAGAGGAGCAGGAGGCCCTCCTTACGGACCTCCGGTCTACCTTCCCTGCGACGCCCTTCCTCGAGGTCGAGAACAAGGCGGACCTCGGTGCGGGAACCGGGACGCGTCGCCGCATCTCGGCGCTGACGGGTCGCGGCGTGCAAGGACTGGTGCGGGAGGCCGTCCAGGCCCTTACCAACCCCGCTCCTGCATCCGCTCCTCAGCGGTCAGCTGGGTGATGTCGAGGCCCTTCATCGCCTCGCCCAGGTCCTCGGAGACCTTCGCCACGAGTGCGGGGTCGTCAAAGTGTGTGGTGGCCTCCACGATGGCCCTCCCGCGTTCGGCGGGATTGTCGGACTTGAAGATGCCCGAGCCCACGAACACGCCATCGCATCCCATCTGCATCATGAGGGCTGCATCGGCTGGGGTGGCGAGCCCGCCGGCGGCGAAGTTGACCACGGGAAGGCGCTGGCGACCCCGCACGTCGAGGATCACCTCGAGGGCTTCCTCCTCGATCTCGCGCACCGTGTTGCCGCCGAAAACGACGTCATCCTTCGAGACGGCGTTCGCCAGGCCTTGGGATACCCGCACCTCCCCCAAGAGGCGGCCGTATCCCTCGGCGTAATGGGCCGCGACCTGCCGGAGGGCTTCGGCGTCCAGGGCCTTCAACTCCGAAATGGCCCGGTTCAGAAGGTGCATGTGGCGGACCGCCTCGATGACGTTTCCCGTGCCCGCCTCCCCCTTGGTCCGGATCATCGCCGCTCCCTCCCAGATTCGTCGAACGGCTTCGCCGAGGGAGCGGGCCCCGCAGACGAAGGGAATCGTGAAGCCCCGCTTGTCGATGTGGAAGAAGGGGTCCGCCGGGGTGAGCACCTCCGACTCGTCGACCATGTCGACCCCGAGAGACTCCAAGGCGCGGGCCTCCAGCACGTGGCCGATTCGGGTCTTGGCCATGACCGGGATCGTGACGGCGTCGAGAATCTCCCGAGTCTTGCGGGGATCGGCCATGCGGGCCACCCCGCCCGCCTCCCGAATGTCAGCAGGGACTCGCTCCAGGCTCATGACGGCGACCGCCCCCGCTTCTTCCGCGATGGCGGCCTGCTCCGCGTTGACAACGTCCATGATGACGCCTCCTTTCTGCATCTTCGCGAAGCCTCGCTTCAACAGGTCGGTCCCAAACCGCAACTCTTCCAGCGACAATTCCAGGGGCATGATGCTTCTCCCCAGCGATCCAAACTAGGCGAGGAGGTTATTTGACGTTTTCTGGGGCCGGGGGTTGTGGGAGCGATTATGCCCAATTGGGCATAGCCCGCGCCACTCCTGCCGACCAAAACGTTATCAGAACGGGCCAGGTTCGACGCCGAAATGGGCGGCGGCAAGGCCCTCTGTGTCACAGGGATGCCAGGAAGCGGCAAGGAGGCGTTCCTTGCGATCGCCACCAAGCGAGGCCTCCCAATCATTCGGATGGGTGACGTCGTCCGACAGGAGGCCGCCCGGCGGGGCATCGACTTCACGGACGTCGGCGTAGGGGGGATGGCGGATCGGGAGCGGGAGGAACACGGGAGGGACATCTGGGCCCAACGTACCCTCGAGCGGATCGAGACCGACCGTGTCGTCATCGATGGGCTGCGAAGCCTGGAGGAGCTGGACGCCTTCACGCGCCGCTTCACCGACGGCGTCGTTTTGGTCGCGGTCCACGCCTCCCAAGGGACTCGGTACCGCCGGATCGCTCAGCGGGCGCGCCAGGACGACATCGACTCTGAGGTCGCGTTCCGGACTCGCGATCGCAGGGAGCTCCGCTGGGGATTGGGAGGCCTGATCGCCCTTGCCGACGAAATGGTGGTTAACGAGGGTGACCTGGAGGCGTTCAGGGCCGAGGCCCGGGCGATCCTAGAGCGGGTCTTCCCGTGACGGAGGCCTTCCGCCGCCTGCACTTTCGGGTCCACGCACACGCAACGGAGGAGGAAGAACGGGTGAGGCAGGCGTTTGCCTTCGTGAGCGGCGTGGAGGAACCTTCCGTGCAACGCGCGGAGGGACATCATGGGAATCCCATCTCCATCCTCACGATCACGGTGTCTCGTTCCCCGGAGATCCGCGCCTTCTGGGCTCGAGTCAAGGCCGAGGACCAGCTGCGAGTCCTCCTGGGCGAGCTCGAGAGCCGTCTCGATGGAACCGGCCAGCTCTTTCTTCGATTCGATAAACAGGAGGCCTACCGGGGACGTATGAAGCTCGTCCGCCATGATGACGTCGTGTCGGTGAAGGGCAAGGTCGTGTCCTATCCGGCCCGCAGGGAGCGGGCCCTGGAAGTGGCCCGGACCTATTTGGAGGGGGTCTAGGCACGGAACTCACGCGGGAGCAGGAAGCCCGCCTCGAGGAGGGGACCCCCGCCGAGCGGAAGGCCATGGAACTCCTCGTGGCGTTGGGCACCATCTACGAAGCGGACCGACTGATTCCCGTGACGTCGGCTCACGTTTCGGGGGCGAGCTATGCCATCGTCGGCGAGGCGGGTCTCCATCTCCTGCAGGATTTCGCGGCCACGGGGAAGGTACGGGTCCGCACGACGGTGAATCCTCTCGGGATGGATACGGTGTCTTGGAAGGACATGGGCGTTTCGAGTGAATTTGCGGACCGCCAGGCGCTCATCGTTGGGGCCTACCGGCGCCTAGGGGCGGAAGAGACGTGGAGCTGCATCCCCTACCAGATCGGGAACCGCCCAGGCCTTGGGGATCACGTCGCGTGGGCCGAGTCCTCTGCGGTGGTGTTCGCCAACTCCATGCTGGGCGCCCGCACGAATCGCGAAGGGGGGCCCGCCGCGTTGGCATCGGCCATCACGGGCCTAACCCCGGACTACGGGCTTCACCGGTCTGCCCACCGGACGGCGACCGTTCGTGTCGAGGTCGAGCCAGAGATCCATGGGTACGAGTACTCGATGTTGGGGCACCACCTCGGCCGGGAGCTCGGAACCGGGGTGCCCTTCCTGCAGGGTCCGAAGGGTTCCGAAGACGAGTGGAAGGCTTTCGGTGCCGCTCTTGCTACGAGCAGCGACGTCGACATGTTCCATGCCAAGAACGTCACGCCCGAGTGGCGGAAGGCCGAGGCAGAGGGCAAGCCGGTCCTTCGGGTAACCCAGGATGAACTCTTGGCGGCGCGGGAAGAACTCCTGACCGCGGACACGTACGGATCCATCGTCTTTGGATGCCCGCAGCTCTCCGTGGGAGAGCTCGAAGCCATTGCCGAACTCATGGAGAAGCATCGACCCCAGGTCCCGGTATGGGTCTTCACGAGCCGCGCCACCGCCCGCGACGCCGGAGGCGCTGTGGAACGCATCGAGAGGCAGGGAGGTCGCGTATGGTCGGACACTTGCGCGGAGGTCATGCCCTGGCCGGAAGATGGGGAGGTGGGGACGCCGTCGACCAAGGCGGCGGTCTACCTTCCGAGACTATGCCGACAAGGGGTCTTTCTGAGCGACGCGAAGAATTTGCTGGGGGGAGGGACGTGAGGCTCCCTGCGCGGCGGATTCAGGGGGGAGAGGCCCGCGGCGGGACCCTGGTCTCCCGCACCCCCATCTCCCTTCTCGGTGGGGTCGATCGCGAGACGGGCGAAGTCTTGGATGTGGCGACGGGCTTGCAAGGCGAGAGTGTCCACGACCGCATCCTGGTCTTTCCCCACGGGAAGGGAAGCACCGCGGGATCCTACGTCCTCTACGGTCTCAAGTCGCTGGACCGGGCACCTGCCGCCCTCGTGGCGGGGGAGGCAGAGGCCGTCGTGGCCACGGGGGCGATTCTCTCGGAAATTCCAACCGTCGACCGGGTTCAGGTCGACCTCTTCCAGACGGGGGACATGGCCTTCGTCAACGCGACGGAGGGCTACGTCGAATTGGAGGACGTGCGGCGCCGCGACGTCGTCACGGCCTTCCTACGCCACAGGGGTCGCCTCCTCCTCCTCAAGCGGAGCGCGGAGGTGGGAAGCTTTCAGGGCTACTGGGCCGGCGTCTCCGGGTATCTCGAAGGGGACGAACTGCCGGAGGAGCGGGCACGGGCCGAGATCCTGGAAGAGACAGGGGTTCGCGAGGCCGATCTGCAGGGGAAGGGAGAGGTCGTGTTGGCGAGGGGTCGGGAGCCCGATGCCGTCTGGGCTGTCCACCCCTTCCTCTTCGACGTCGCAACGGACGACGTAATCCTCGATTGGGAACACGACGCCTTCGAGTGGGTCGCGCCCGAGGCCCTCGGGACGTACAAGACCGTTCCCAAACTCCACGCGGTTCTTCGTAGTGCCCTGGAGAACGTCAGTTGAGCTTCCGAAGCCCAACGGTGACCGGTTCTCCGTTGAGGTCCCACGTCTTGACGTGATCCCCCTTCGGGACATCGTCCGTCGTCGTGAACCGCCCCGCACGCGTCTCCGACTGGACGTGCGCTTCCCAATCCGTAAAGAACCCTACAAGCCGTTCGCTGGCCTGAACCTCCACCGCAATGTGGTCCTCGACCTGGAGCGCCATCTCCTTGCGCATCTGCTGCACCCGGCGTACGAGCTCGCGGGCAAAGGCCTCGGCCTCAATTGCGGGGGTTTGGCGGAAGTCGACGAAGAGGGTCCCCAGCGGCGTCTGGGCCTCCGCAAGGCCCTCCGCTAGGATTGCCTCGAAGCTTACCATGCCCGCGGTGATCTGGACGGGCTTCCCGTGGATGGAGAGTTCCAGGGAGCCTTGGGACACGGCCTCTTCCACCGCCGCCGGCTCCGCCTGGCCCAAGGCCTCTTCGATGTCGGGCAAGAGGGCGCGGTACCGTCGCCCGATGGCCGCCCTGTCAGGACGGAGTGTTAACGTCCTCTCGCCCCAGGTCGCCCCCGGCTCGGTCACGTCGAGGGCCTTCGCGTTGGCCTGCTGCAGGAAGGTCTCTGGCAGGGACTGGAGCGCCGTCGAGACCTCCTCGTTCGCGGGGACGATCGCGCAACGGGCGACGGGCCAGCGGAGCTTATAGTTTCGAGCCTGTCGCAGCTTCCCCACCTCCTCCACGAAGAGCCGAACGGCCTCCATTTGCCCCTCGAGGGTGGCATCGCTCAGGGCGTCCTCGGCGGATGGCCAGTCCTCCATGTGAACGGAGGGGAGGGGACCGCCCAGGTCCTCGTAGATGGCCTCGGCCACAAAGGGAACGAGGGGGGCAAGCAGACGGGCGAGCTGCAGGAGGATCTCGTAAAGAGCCAGGTACGCCGCGCTCTTCGCGGGGCTCTCCCCCTCCACCCACGTTCGGTCCCGGACCAGCCGGACGTACCAGCGGGAAAGGTCGCGGAGGATGAAGTCCTCCAGCGCGCGGGCGGCTTTGTGCAGGTCATACGCGGTCAGGTCGGTGGAAACGGCCGCCACGAGCCCCTGAAGCCGGCTCAGAATCCAACGGTCCTCGGGTCCGAGGCGCTCCGCGAGAACGTCTCTCGATCGTTCCTCGGGTTGGAAACCGTCGAGGCCCATGTACAGGGTCGCAAACCGGTGGACGTTCCAGAGGATGTTCAGGGTCCGGTGCGCGTTACGCAGCTCCTCCCAATGGAAGGCGAAGTCGTCCCACGGGGCTGCGGCCTTCAGGTTGTAGAGCCGAAGGGCGTCCATCCCGTACTCCTCGGCCGCCGCCGCTGGCGTCAGCGCGTCGCCTCGGCTCTTGGAGAAGGCCTCCCCCTCGGCGGGCCAGACCCACCCGTGCATCAAGACGGAGTCGTAGGGGGAGCGGTCAAAGGCGACCACCCCCGCCCCCAGCTGGGAGTAAAACCAGCCCCGGGTCTGGTCGTGGGCTTCGACAATCCAGGGAGCGGGCCACCAGTTCTCGAACACCTCTTTCTTCTGGGGATAGCCGATGCTCGCCCACGTCGCCACCCCCGAATCGAACCATACGTCCAACACGTCGGGCACCCGGCGCATCTCCCCGCCATCCTCTTCGCAGACCAGTGTCACCTCGTCAATCCACGGACGATGGAGGTCCATATCCTCCTCGAACCCGCTCGCGCCACGTAACTCCGCGGCGGAGGCGATGACCCTCCGATGCCCCTCGGCACACTCCCAAATCGGGATCGGAATACCCCAGTAGCGCTGCCGTGAAATGGTCCAGTCCCTCGCGTTCTGGACCCAGTCGTACTGACGCGCACTGCCGGCCCAGTCAGGGGTCCACGTCACCCGGTCCACCTCGGCCAACATCCGGTCCTTCACCTTCGTGACCTGGATGAACCACTGGTCCGTCGCCCGGTACAGGATGGGCGTGTTGCATCGCCAGCAATGGCCGTAACGGTGGACGATCTCCCCCCGGAGGAAGAGGGCTCCATGGGCCTCGAGGTCCGCCATGATCACCTCGTTTGCTTCCTTTGTCGCCAGGCCCGCGTACTTGCCCCCTTCCTCTGTGAACCGACCGGCCTCGTCGATGGGACTGAAAATCTCTAGGCCGTGCCGTTGACCGATCTCGAAGTCCTCCGGCCCGTGGCCGGGGGCGATATGGACGAGACCCGTGAACTCCTTCGTCACCGTGTCGGAGGCGAGGACCCGGTGGACCCAATCTCCCGCGAACCGGGACTGTGTGGGTACTTCCTCGACGAGAGGATGGCTGTACTCCGCGCCGACCAGCTCCTCTCCACGGACCGTTGAGAGAACCTCAAAGTCCTCGACCCCGGCCTCCCCCATCACCGCCGGGACGCTCTCCTCCGCCACCCACACGGTCGCATCCCTGCCCTCCCGCTGAAAGCGGACCCGCGCGTAGGTGAACGCGGGGTTCACGGCCACCGCCAGATTGGCCGGCAGGGTCCAGGGCGTCGTGGTCCAGATGAGGAGGCTCTCCTCCTTCCCCGCCACCGGGAACTCCACGTAGATGGAGGGGTCCGTCACACCCCAGTACTCGATCTCGTTGGCCGCTACAGGCGTCTCACAGCGCGGACACCACTCCAAGGACCGCTTCGCCCGGACGAGGAGCCCGGCATCGTGGGCCTTGCGCAGGGTCCACCACGCCGACTGGAGGTAATCGTTGGTGATCGTCATGTAGGGATGGTCCCAGTCCATCCAGACCCCCATCTGTATGAACTCCGCCGTCTGCAGCTGGAGGCGCTCCAGTGCGAAGGCGCGGCACTGTGCGACGAACTCGGCGACCCCGACCTCCTCCTCGATCTGTCGCTTGTTCTTGATGCCTAAGGCCCGCTCCACGAGCACCTCGATCGGAAGGCCGTGCATGTCGTACCCAGGTTGGTCCCAGACGTGATATCCACGCATCCGGCGCCAACGCAGCACCGCGTCCTTGATGATCTTGTTTCGCGCGGTCCCCACGTGAACGCTGCCGGTGGTGTACGGCGGGCCGTCGACGAAGTAGTACTTATCGCCGGCCAGACGATGGGCCTTCGTTTTCGCGTACGTGTCTCGCTTCTCCCAGAGGACACGGACGCGGTCTTCGAGTTTCGGAGCCTGATAACTCTCCTCGGCCTGCTTGATCATCGCATCGCCTCGATTCGTCCGGGATTTGTCATCTCCCAGACGGGATTAACAGAAGGGCAGTAGCCTAAAACCCTTTCCCCATGAGTCGGACGAGGGAAAATGTAGTAGGGGTGAAGGTATCCTCCCCCCATGCAAGGAAGACCCTTGTCTCGAATCCTGAGGAGCGTCGGTTGGGTCTTTGGCGGCGGCGCAGGGCTGCTCGTCGCGGCCGTTGTGGTCATTATGCATGACCCCACATTGTGGCTGCTCTCCCTGGTCCTAGTCGCCGGTGGTGCCCTGCTGTGGGCCGCTTTCGCGACAGCCGTCCTCACCCTGCTGGTGGAGCTGATCGAGGCCTCACGAAAGATCCCTGCGGCCCGCGAGTGACCGACAGCCTTGCCGCCACCGGCATCGGACCTGCGGTGACAGTCCCGAAGTGAAGAGGGAGGGCCGGGACCGAGACTTTCAGGCCCGACGTCCGTCGAGGCCCATTGAACCCGGGTCAGGGGATCCACAGTCCCCCAGGATAACCA
>JBHHWA010000013.1:0-11053 GCA_046756285.1 Thermoplasmata archaeon | reverse complement strand
GACGGTGGAGGAAGCCATCAGCTCCGCGGTGTGAGGCCACCCCGCTGGCCGCCAACTGGCCCGCTAAAGGTTCTGAATCACGTCCATCTCGTTGCCGTCGGGGTCGCGGAAGGTGGCCTCGAGGACTCTGAACCCGTCATAGTCCTTCTCCTCCGGACCTTCCACGAAACTTCCGCCCCACGACTCGAGGGCGGCCTCCAACCTCTCCATGTCCTTCGTGACAAAGTGGAGGGCGACGGGCGCCTCCTGGGTTCGGGCCTTGGGGGCCTCTCCGTCCGATGTCCCATGAAGGGCCAGGGTGACGCCGCCGGCATCGAGTTCGGCCCACTCCCCCACCTGCTTCCTGAGGGACATCCCGAGGGCTTTCCGGTAGAAGCTGAGACAATCGCTGAAGCGAGAAACCCACAGAATGATAGGGTCGATCCTCCGAATGAGAATCCGTTCCTTGTCGGCCAAGACGTTCTGGACACCCTTCATGCGCGATGCAACGCTGAGCCTCCTATAAACCCTGGGAGGGGGAGCCTGCCTTCCACCCGGGTCCTCCTATCCACCCTGATAACGATGGGGGAGAGTTTTTCCCGTCCCCGGCGGACCGCGGACGGCGTGGGCCTCCGAGCACGGACGGCATTCGCCCTAATCCTCATTCTCTCTCTCGGGTCGCTCCTGCCCCTCCCGACGGCCTTGGGGCATCCTCAGCACCTTCAGGTCCAGAACGAAGTCGTAGACCTATTTGAGGAGGTCAGCTGGGACCAGTGGGTGGCGCAGTCCTTCCTCGCCGAGTCCGACTACAACATCACGCGGGTCTCCCTGCTTGTGACTGACATCGGCCCGAGCGACGTGCTGGAGGTCGGCATACGTGCGGACGCAGGCGGCTTCCCCGACTTCTTCAACCTCACAGGGGGATCGGTCGATGGGCCCTCAGCGGGCAATTGGGTAAACGTAGACCTCGATCCTTGGGTGGAGCTCACAGCCGGAGAGACCTACTGGATTGTCGCCCACAGCGGCCAGACGATGGGCATGGGCTATGTGTGGTGGGGCTCCGCCAACGAATCGGCGTACCTCTTCGGGGAGGGGATGGTTTCCCTCGGCGGGTTCGGCTGGTTTCCCCTCGGCCACGACATGACGTTCAGAGTCTGGGGCTTTCACCAGCCTAGCATCACCTTCTCCGTCACCCCCTCGGTGACGACACTTGCTCCAGGCGAAACGGTGGATTATCGCATCGAGTTTCGGAACACGGGACTCGGCTCCTCTGCCGCACTCTGGGTCAACGTCACCCTTCCCTCGGAGCTCCGATACGTAACCGACGACGCCGCCGCCATTGGGGGATCCCGAAGCGGCTCCTACTCGTTTGAGTTCCAGGACATAGGACCGGGAACCTACGTGTTCAACGTCACGGCCCGGGCAGAAGGTGGCTTCCCGGACGGGACCCAGGCCTTGACGAAGTTCACCTTTGACGTGCTCGACCACAACAGTGCCCCCCTCACCACCTCGAGTCAGGATGTCACGGTGACGATCGTGAACGCGTCGCTGACCTACGCCGCAGGGGTGACGCCGATCTCCCTGGCCCCCGGGGACGCCGTAGTCTTTCGGCTAAACTTCACGAACTCGGGAGGGGGGACCGCCTCGGGGGTCTGGGTGAACGTCACCCTTCCGGGCGAGCTCTCCTACGACAGCGATGACGCCGGGGCGATCGGCGGGACACGGAGCGGTTCCTTCTCGTTCGAATTCCTAGACGTCGCGCCTGGGTCTTACATCTTTAACGTGACGGCCCTTGCCGACGGCGGATTGCCCAATGGGACGGTGGCCACGACCAACGTCACCTTCCAAGCGGTGGACCTCGGGGGTGCCTCGTTGAATCGGACAGCCCTGGACCTCGATGTTACCATTCGGAACGCGGTCTTGAGCCTGACCGTCGTCCCCTCCGCCGTCACGGCCCAGCCCGGCGACACGCTTCTCCTGAACGCGACGGTGCGGAACCTCGGAGCCGAGGCCGCTCTGAATCTCAGAATCACGGCCTCCGTCGACGCCAACGCGACCTATCTGACCTCGGCGCCCGCCGGGACGTATGACGCGGTCCTTCGAGAGGTCGAATGGAATTTCGGAACCCTCGCCGCGGGCGGGGTAGAGAGCGTCGAGTGGACCCTCGAGGTTCCCGTCGGAACCCCCGACGGGGCCCTCGTGAGATCTCTGGTGTGCGCCCGGGCGGAAGACCTGGCGGCGAGCGATCTGCCTCGCCAGGAGGAACCATCGGTCACGAGCGTCCAGGCCCCCGACTTCGCCCCCTCCCTCCTCCTCGATCGGGCTTGGGCGGAGCGGGGAGACGAGGTCGTTGCCTCTTTCCACTACAACAACACCGGTTCCGTGGCGGCGCCCCGGGCGTGGGTGAATGTCACCCTCGGGGGCCACTACGAGCTCGTGACCCTGAGTCCGGCCCTGCCTTTCACACCGACAGCCGACGGATTCTCGGTCGAGCTTGCCAGCGTGGCGGTGGGCCTCCACCTCCTGGAGATTCGACTCCTGGTGGTCCGGGGCCTGGAGGACGGGGTCGCGATGGAGGTGGGGATGCGATGGACGGCCACGGACGGGAACGGGAACCCGCTTCCCCCCGAAGTCCTGAATTCGTCCGTGGACCTGCGAGCTCCGGCCGTCGTTCTGAGCCTCGAATCCTCGAAGGTTGAGGTCGTCAGCGGATTTCCCTTCCTGCTAAACCTGACCATCGAGAACGTAGGCCGTGCAGACGCTCTAGGGTGGCTGAACCTCACCCTCCCGGCGGGGACCACCTTCCAAGGGGACGAAGGACCGCTGAACGGCACCGTGCAGGGCGATCGGGTGACCTGGACCCTCGATGCTCTGTCGGGGGGAACCAACCTGACCTTACAAATCGAGCTCCAGGCAGGGGAAAATCTTGGCCCCAACCCCTTCCGTTTCGACCTGGACCTCACAGACGGGCGGGGCAGCGACCCCTCCTCCCGAAGCAGCAACGTCGTGTCCGTCGCGTTCGTGGCCCCCCCTTCCCCCCTCACCAATTTCCCGTGGCTCCTCCTCCTCCTTCCCCTCGTCGGACTCGCTGCCGCCGGAGCGTGGGCCATTCGGCGTCGCGGGGGAACGGGCGAAGTCGGCGTCGAGGAGGTATTCGTGGTCGATCGCGGCGGGAGCCTCCTAGCCCACCGCTCCAGCTCCATTCTGCAGTACAAGGATGAAGACCTGGTCGTCGCGATGCTCACGGCCATCCAGAGCTACATCGAGGACGTGTTCAGCTACGGGAGGGGGGATACGATTCGCGGCCTGGAGTTCGGGGAGCGACGCATCCTAATCGAAGATGGCGCTTCCCATTTCGTTGCCATCGTATATCGGGGGGACGACGACGGCCGACTCCGGGAACGGGCCCGCACCCTCTGTGCCACGATCGACGATCGGTTCGGCAAGATCATCGAGGACTGGAACGGAGACACGGACAAGGTCCGGGGCATCGCGGCCCTCCTCCCCCATATCTGGCGGAAGCGGGGCCACCAAAGGGTCTGAATAGCGTCCTCACGTCGGAGCTCCGTTGGACCCTTCGGAAGGCCCATCGGTGTCGGATTCCCGAAGGACACGGGACGGAGGGGTTCGAAAGCTTCCGTGGATTCTCGAGAGCCCTTCTGCATTGATGCTCCTCGCCCTCGCGGCCGGCCTCCTCGTGGGGCGCACCTTCCCGGGCATGGATCTGGCGGCCATGGCGGCCCTCGCGGCCCTCATGACGTTCTCCCTGGCCGAGGTCCCCTTGCGGGGTTTCGGCGGGAACCTGCGTTACGTTCCCTTCGCCTTCGCCCTCAGTTTCGGGCTCCTGCCGGCCCTCCTCTTCGGGGCGGCCCTCCTCACCTCCCCCCTCCTCTGGGAGGGTTGGGCCATCCTCATCGCGGTCCCGCCGGCCGTCTCCATCATCCCCTTCACGGCCATCCTGCGCGGAAGCGTGCGGGCCTCCGTCGCGTCCAACGCCCTGATCTACCTCGTCGCCCTCGCCGTCACACCCCTCCTGGCCCTACTCCTCCTCGGCGTGGCCGTGAGCCCGGCCCAGCTCGTCCTCACGGTCCTGGTCCTCATTCTCCTCCCCCTCGTTCTCTCCCGGCTGGTGCGCGGAGCTGCCCTTTCGGGGACGAAGGTCCGCGTGCTTCGGAACCTCTCCTTCGCCCCCTTGACCTTCTTAATTGGGGCCGCGAACCGCCAGGTCCTCCTCGAGAGTCCGGTCCTCGCCCTGGAAGCCCTGATCGCCTCTGCCCTCATCGTGGCGCTGGGGGCGGGAGTCGTGTGGGTTCTCTTCCAACGGCTGAGAACGGACTTGCGAATCTCCCTGGTCCTCTTCTCGAGCTACAAGAACGCGGGGCTCGCGGCGACCATCGCCCTTGCCCTCCTCGCGCCGACGGCCGTCGTGGCCCCCACCATGATGATCGTGTTTCAAATCTTCTGGATCCCCGTCTTGGGGCGACTCCTATCGACCCACGCTAGGGCCCCGGCGCCAGGACCGCGAGAACGGGAAGGTGGTCGGAAGCCAGGATCTCGGTAGGGGTGCGCGGGCGCACCGCGCCCAACACCGTCAGGTCCGAGGAAACGAAAACGTAGTCGATTCGCTGCCGCGGGTCCCGGGCCGCGAAGGTGAATCCGAGGGGGTCGTCGCGGGCGAAACCTGCCTCGGTCCAGACGTCCCGATACGCACCGGTCATGGATGCATAGACGCCGTCCCCGACCTCTTGCATGGGGCACATCCCGCTCGGACACGCGTTGAAGTCCCCCGCCACGACGACGGGGCCTGGGAGGGCCGCCGCGCGGGCGAGGACCTCCGCGACCTGGATATCCCGGTCCGCGGCCTCCAGCCCCATATGGAGAACGAGGATCCAGATCGGGACACCTACCACGTCAATTTGGGCCACCAAGAGGGGCCGCTTCGCCTCCGAGCTGGTCAGAAAGACGGAGTCCGCTATGAGGATGGGGTAGCGGGAGAGGAGGGCCACCCCGAAGCTCTGCTCGCGGGTCGGGGGCCCGTAGGCGGTATGGTACCCGAGGACGGCCCCCAGGTACCCCACGAGGTCCAGGTGCCCGCTCGTGAATCGGGCCGTGTCGCTTTCCTGGAGGGCGATGACATCCGCGAGGCTGTCCCGAATGACCTCCACGTACAGGTCCGGGTCGATGCCGCCGTCGTTGCTGAACCCCTGATGGACGTTGTACGTCAGGACGGCGAACGGGGCGGGGATCACGGGCGTGCCCGGGGCACGTGCGGGGAAAGCCAAGGGGACGACGGACGTCGCCAGGATGAGGATCAGGAAGAGGGAGAGGGCGCCACGAGGAAGGGGGGGGACCCGCAGGGGTTGTCGGAAGCCCCGAGAGAGAAGCGCCGCGGCAAGAAGGAGCCAGAGAAGGGCCGCAGGCAGGAGGACGACTTCGGCACCCTGCCAGAGGAAGGAGAGGGGCACGAAGGCGTAGACGAGGGTGAAGGCGAAGACGAGCGAGAGGAGGACCAGGACCAAGCCCGTGTAGAGGAGGGCGCCGGCCGTCGCCCGGACGCCCCAGGGCGCGAGAACGGACAGGAGGAGAAAGAGGTCCAGAACCAGGACCGCTTGCAAGATGACCAGAAGGCCCGGCAGGATGGGGGAGTGGACAAACACGTGGTCGATGAGGGCGAGCAGGGCCAGAACGTGGAGGGCGAGGAGAGCCCCTCGGTGGCGAACCGGGTGGAGGGGCGGGATCGTGGAGGCGACCATCGCGAGGAGGCCGACAATCGTGCCGAGGGCGACCGGGGCCAAGGGGAGTGCATTCCATCGGGTGACGGCGAAGGGGCTCCCCAGGACTCCGTACTCCAAGAAGAGCCAGGCGCCCAATGCCGACCCCACGAGGAGGCGTCGGGCCTGGGAACTCGCTGGGCCGGGCCCCCCCTCGGGAGTGGGAGGGGCGAGAACCGCGATCAGATAGACGCTCACGGCTCCCCAGACCAGCGTGTAGCTCAGCCCGGAAAAGCCCGAGCCCGGATCGCGGGAGGTCCCTAGCAGGGCCAACGAGGCGTCCATGGCGAACGCCACGACGAACCCGAGGGCCACCGGGGCCCACCGTTCCTGCACCGGGGAGGAGGGGGCGGCAAGGAGCAGGGGGAGGAGGATCAGGAACGCGGCGACCCCGAGGGCGGAAAGGGGAAGCAAGAACGTGGATTCGCCTGTCGCGAACATGCCCAGGCGGGCCCCGATGAGAATCACCACGAGGACGCGAAGCGCGGTCCGCGTCCAGACGTGACGGGGGGTGATGAGATAGATGACGGGTGCGAAGAGGACGAATAGGAAGAGCAAGGAGGCGTTCAGCGACAGGCTGACGAGGTTCTGAAAGTACACGCTAGAGAAGAAGACGCGCAGGGCCGGGAGGAACAGGAGAGAGGTCGTGAGGGTCAGCAAGAAGACCTGGGCGCCGGACCAAGCACGCATCACGGGCGGGAAGGTACGGAGGGCAAAGGCCTTTCGCGAGCCAGAGCGGATCCGCGCTTACCTTGATGTAGCGCAGGGCGCTTCCGGACCCAATGGCAGGGAAGGTCCTGAAAGACGTCCCGGCGCTCAGCTTCGCCAGCGGACAGCGTTTCACCCCCGTGGGAGCGCTCAAAGCCGTGGCCGATTTCCTGGGGATTGATGCCAGCTATCCGTGGCTGATGGGAATTAGCGGGGGCGCCTTCCGGTCTGCCTGGTCGGACACGTGGAGCCTAGACATGACCTACGCCGCGCCCGAGGACCTCGTGGCCAACGGCGCTCGTGGGCTGGATCTCCAGACGACGAGCCACGTGGACCTCCCCCTGGAGGAGGCATGGGAGAAGCTGGTGAATCGATTGGACGCCTCCCTCCCGGTCCTCAGCTGCGGGCTGGCTGGGGCCCCGGAGTTCTGCATCGTCTACGGGTACCGGACCGACCCGCAGAGACTGCTGGTACGGAGCTACTTCGCCAAGGACGAAGGGGAGATTCCCTTTCAGCCATGGATCGGATGGAACTACGCGGGGTACGGTCGGAATCCGTTGGTCCTTCCGGAAATCGGGGCGGCGGAGAAGCCCACCCTAGAGGGGGCCTTGCGGCGGGCGCTCCGGTTCGCCCGGGGCGAAGGGCCTCTGGCTTCACAGCTCGAATCGAAGGGTCTCCGAGCGGGACTGGCCTCCTACCAGGCCTGGATCCGGGCCTTGCAGGAGGCGGAGAAGGACCTTGAGAGCAAGGCCTTCAACATGGCCCTCAACCTAAACGCGCTCTTGGACGCGCGACGAACGGCCAGTGAGTTCACCCAGATCCTCGCCGCGATGAAGGAGGAGTGGCGCGCGAGTCTGGGGCGGGCGGCCGACCATTACCGGCACCAGGTCACGGCCTTGGGGGAGGCTCGCAAGATCCTCTACTTTCCGCGGGAAGCCCCGGAAGAGGCCGCCACCAAGGCGGCGAAGCAGCTCTCCGACCCCGCTCTGCGGACGCGCTACGCAGAGGTCCTTCGGGCCGCCCTCGAGGAGGAGAACCTCTCGCTGGAGTGGATCGAGAGGGCCATCGAGGCGTAGTTCGGGTCGCCCGCTGATCGTCAGAAGATCGCTGCCTCAACAATCTCGGTTCGCAGGCCGGGGAAGGCCTTGATGTACTCTTCACGCTCTTTACGGAGGGTCTCGACCATCCTCTCAGGCTGCTCCCCGTCGTAGAAGCGCCCTAGGTCGAATTTCCCGATGTCCACACCGTCGACCTTCACAGGAACCTGGAGGTCCCAGTACGGGTGCCGGTCCCATGTGATGGTGCCCCGGGCGATGCCGCGGATAATGGCCGCCATCTCCGGGATCTCCACGCGGAGGACCTCTTGGGTAACCACCCTCTTGCCCTTGTCCATGCGTGCGATCTCGCCGACCCCGCCGGTGTTTAGGAGGTAGGTCTGGACCCGGTCCCCGGCTGCCTGGAGAAACTCGAAGAAGCGGTTCCCCTCGTCCGCCTTGCTGCCGATGATGAACGGATTGGTCCCCACCTCCCTCACGGACATGCCCGCCCGACGTGGGTCCCCTCCGGAGGACTCCACGGACTCGCCCAGCATGAAGAAGGCGGCCGCCTGCTCCTTGGTCAGCTTGGCGGCCATGGGCATGACGGTGTTCTGCCGTGTGATGAAGGCGACGAGGGCATCGTCCAGCTCCGCGGCGGGCGGGACGTCGATGGGGCCCATGGACTCGCCGAAGGCCGTCCTCTGCATGATCCCCCGCCCGTTCCCCGTGAGGGTGAGGTCGCCGAGGTCCACCACGGCGGCGTGATCCACCAGGACGTTCTCCAGGACCGCGTCGCCCTGGGTGATTGCGTGGTAGATGAGCGGCTGGGTGTCCGGAGTGAGTCCCTCCGTCTTCAGGAAGAAGCCCCTCTCCGTTCCCAGGGCCGACCAGTCGTCCCGCAGGAAGACCACGTCGTCCTGTGCGATCGCAATCCCTTCTCCGTCCCCCGCTAACCCGTGGGTGTGCGCGGTGTGGGTCGTCTTCCCCGTCGCCGTCAGACCGAGGAAGAACATGCTGGAACGCCGGAGGCCGCCGTCCGGCCCTCGGGCCCTGAGAATCTTCGATCCCGCGTGGAGACCCAGCATGCCCTGCTGCTTCGCGTGCCACATCCCGAGCCGGAGGAACCCCTTCTTGATCTCGCCGTAGTAGTCGGAGCCGAGGACGTACGAGACCGCGATCTCGGGGAATACGAGGATCTGACGGTCCTTCTCCTGCCACTCCGGGAGGTTCACCAGGGTCGCGCTCGGGCCGACTTCCCCCCCGTCCGGCTCGAACAGGGCGAGGTTGAAGAAGTGGGCGAGACGCACGACCTCGGGGCGGTAGGTCGAGAGGTAGAGGGTACAACGGGGCGAAAAGTCGCCGTTCTGCCCCATCCGTCGGACCGTCCGCACGATGGGGGCCCGTCTGACGTAGGCGTCCACCTCGGCGACAGTTTCCCCCAGCCCGTCGAGAATCTCCGCCTGCTGGGGATTGAGGGCCTCCTGCAGCACTTCCGGGCCGCCGATATATACCGTCAGGCCGGCGCTCCGACTGCGGACGACGGAGCTGTAGTTGTAGCTGCCCAGGTTCGTCTTCGTTCCGATGCGCTGGGCCCGCCTCCGGAGCTCCTCTCCGCTCGGCGAGGTGACGTTCGGCTGGTCCGGGAGGGCCTCGACGGTCGCGGATACGGAGGCCATCACGTCCTGAAAGCCGCCCATTGGCCGGCTCTATGCGGAGGTCTATTTAAGCCCTGTCCCCTGGCCAGAGGCCGGATTTTCCCACCGTCAAGCTTATACTCGGGCCACCTTTGGAGCGCCCGTTGGCCCCCGACGAGGCGCACGACGCCGAAGCAGACGAGGAGGTCCACGGGAGTCCCTGGCCCATCATCGTGGCGCTGGGGCTCGGACTGATTTTCGCTTCCCTGGGCGTCTACGGAACCGCGCTCCTGAACCCCCTCTTCCTCGTGGGCATCGCCGTGTTCGCCGGGGCCGTGGGGGGCTGGGTGTGGGATGACTTCCGGGGCCGCCGCGTCCCCTATGTTCCGGGGGAGACGAAGGGGGAGGAAGGGACCCTTCTGGCCTTTCCCACACGAAAGGCCGCCATGTGGGTCTTTCTGGCCTCGGAGATTATGTTCTTCTCCGCCATCATCGGAGGGTCCTGGGCGGTTCGGGCGTCCTTCGCCCCCGACATGTGGCCTCCTCCAGGAACCATCCTCAACGTACCGCTGACGGCCGTGAATACCTTCCTCCTCATCACGAGCAGCCTGGCCATGGCGGAGGCCCTGCACGCCATCCAGCAGGGGAACCAGAAGGCCTTCGTCCAGCGGCTCCTCATCACCCTCGCCCTGGGCATCACCTTCCTCTCCATCCAGGGGACCGAGTACATCGCCCTCATCTTCGAGGAGGGGCTCACCCCCTTCAGCAGTCCCGATGGGTGGCCCGCGGCCTACGGGTCGACCTTCTACATCCAGACGGGGTTCCACGGGGCCCACGTGACGGGGGGCGTCATCGCCATGACCTACGTCACCCTGAAGGCGCGGAAGGGGGGCTTCACGGCAAAGAACCACGGGACGGTAGAGCTCATGGGCCTCTACTGGCACTTCGTGGACGTGGTGTGGATCTTCCTGTTCACCATCGTGTACCTACTCTGAGGAGACGAAGCATGGAGACGAGTACGGAACAGGCAGGGACGGCGGCGGTCCGCGAACCGCTCAAGCGGCCCTACATTCCGGTCTTCATCGCCCTCGGAATCCTCACCCTCATCGAGGTGCAGATCCTGGGCCAGATCTTCCTCCTCATGGTGTTCGCCATCAGCAAGGCGGCCCTCGTGGTCCTCTACTACATGCACGTGCGCTACGAGCCGCGGGTCCTGGCCTTGGTCGCCCTGATCCCTCTCTTTCTGGCGATTGCGTTGCTTGTCACGCTCATCGGGGAAACGATCTAGCCCGGGCCGCCGTGTGTCCGTGGTGACCCACTCAGTGCGCGAGGTTGTGGGCGAGCAAGGCCACCAGGAAGCCCACAAGAAGCCAGGGAGCCGCCCGGAGACTCCCGATGTCCTCCGCCAGCACGGTCCAGGAACCTCGAATCAGCAGAAGGAAGAGGACTCCGGCCGCCATAAACGCGAGGAGGACAGTGATAGCGGCGGAGACCAGCTCCGGGGTCAGGGAGGCGAGGGCGGCCGTGGCGACCAAAGGCAGGCTGACGAAGACAACGGCCGCGAAGATCCGGTTCTTGCGGATGCCGGCAAGGAGGAGGACCACCACCAGCAGCCCTCCTTCGAGGGCTCGGTGGACCGCTTGTAGCGCGATGGTCGAGGCCTCGACCACTTGCGCCTCCGGGATTGTCTGCACGGCGATGCCGACCACGAAGCCGTCCAGGGTCGCGTGGAGGGCGAGGAGGAGTCCCACCAGGACCGCGACCCCAAGGGCGGAGGCGCCTCGATCGGCCGCCCCTCGGAGGAGGAAGAGGGAGGCCGTGCCTCCCACCAGCAGGCCGACGGCCACGAGCGTGAAGGTCCCGGCCACCCCGAGGTCCCCGCGGAGGGCCGATTCCAGGAGGAACGCGTCCACCAGGTCGTGAA
>JBHHWA010000012.1:0-11942 GCA_046756285.1 Thermoplasmata archaeon | reverse complement strand
GGACCGTGGCCCTGGATGATCAGAGCTTCTCCATGACCGCCGAGATGACCTCGTCCGCGCCGTGGTAGGTCTTTGCGGGCAGGTTGTTGGCGAACCAGTCGCGGTCGTCGTCGGGCAGTTCCGACATGTTGCAGGCCTGGATGACCTGCTCCGCATCCGCGGGGTATTCGACGTGATTTTTCAGATGGCCTAGAGACTCTGCAAACGCTCCCATGAACGGGGTTAAAATGCCACTTCTATTTAGCCTCTCGGACCTGGCGGGGATGCGCTCTGGTACCTGCGAAGGCTAGTCTGCGATCACCTGTCCTCTTCGGGTTCCGAGGGGGCGGATTTGCGGTTCAGGTAGATCCCCAAGATGATGAGTCCCCCGCCGGCAACGAGAGAGAGGGACGGCTCTTCGGACAGGAAGGCGATGCCCATGACCGCGGCGATAACGGGGATCACCATCTGGTAAATGCCCCCCTGGGACGCCGTGATCCGGTTCAAAGCCCAGTGCCAGACCACGTAGCTGAGGGCCGTACTAATCGTTCCGAAGTAGAGGGCGAGGCCCCAGCCCTCCAGGGAGACGGGCACATCGAGGAGGTCCCCCGGGCTCGTCAAGAGCAGCGAGGGAAGGGCGACCACCGTGAGGATGACGAAGCTGTACAGGGTGAAGCTGAAATCCTCCGTGAACCGCCGCCCGAAGACAGAGTAGGCCCCCCACGAAACGCCCGTGACAATCATGAGGACGACCCCGACGCCTGTGACCAAGGCCACGCCGCCGTACGTCAGAAGGAAGACGCCGGCGACGGCGAGCGCCAGGCCGACCAGCTCCCTCGGTCCTAGCCTCTCGTGCTCGACGGCGACGCCCAGGAGGGCCATGGACAGGACGACCGCGGCGAAGAAGACGAAGGTCCCGGCCGCGGCCCCGATGAAGAGGTATCCGAAGGAGATCGAGAAGCCGTAGCTGCCGAGCAGGAGGCCTCCCATCAGGTTGGCGCGTTTCGCGGGCACCCGAGGAAAGGCTCGCGGGAGGGCGAGATGGAGGGCGACGAGCATCCCGAGGCCGCTGCCGAACCGGATGACGGTCAGCGCGAAGGGGGAAACTAGGTCGTTGGCGACCATGAAGCGGGTGATCACGCTGTTCGCGGCGAAGGAGAAGACGACAAAGCCCAGCGCCGTGCTCAGACCGATGCCGGATTCGCGTACCTTCATGGTCGGAGCCCCCGGAGGCAGATCAAGGCCAGGTTCATCCTGTGAGGTTGATCATGTCCGGAGGGATCCGGACTAAGACTTGGACGAGCTCTTCTCGTACTTCGGCTCGTAGAGCTGCACTCGAACGCCCCCGGGCATCGTGAAGTAGGTCACAAACCCGAAGCCGTGGTCCTCGACCTCCTGGTCGAATGGAACACCGCGCTCTTTCAGCTCGGCCACCGTCCCGTGGATGTCGTCACAGTAGAACGATACACTGTGTGTCCCCGCCGGGGGTCCGCCGCTCTCGTGGAGGGGATGAATGCCGACGTCGCCCTCCGGAAGGTCGAAGATGAGCCAACCTTCCCCTGTGTCGGAGTACGGCAGGTTCAGCTTATCTCGGATGAACGCGCGGGTCGCCTCGGGGTCGGACGAGTAGAACAGACCGTGCAATCCTCGGATCATACTTTCTTCCCCGCCGGCAACGAACCCTTGCGGGTGTATTAAGGCCTGCGGCGAGGGGCATTGGATGCCGCCGGGGTCCCCGGGTGCCCGAGCGCGTAGCATCATCACCTGGACCGGAAGACCGTCATTCCCCGAACCGTCCGGGTCGGCCCGGCCTTCGGCCGACCTTTCTGGATAGGCGGGCCTTCGAGAGGAGTTTCTCCTGCACCCCGCTCAGGAGGTTCGCTTCGAACCCCTCCCCGTCCCCTCGTCCGAACACGAGAGACCAATCGAGCAGGTACTCGCCGTTCGTGGCCCCCTCGAGGGCCCGAAGACCTGCCTCCGTCCGCACCAGCACCGTCTCAAACCCGGCCGGGGACCCCGCCTGGCCCACAGACAGATCGGCCAGGCGATTGGAGTAATCCAGGCACGAGAGGCAGCTGGAGTCAAAGGCAAGGTAGAGGTCGTCCAGGTCGATCCGCGCCTCCATCCCCCCGTGGTATCGAACCCGCACGTCGTCCGGAACGTCGATGGATTCGACGAGGCGACCCTGGGGGCTCACCGCCCGCTCGAAGAAGTTCCTCTGCCAACGCGCGTTGGAGAGGGCCCCGTAGCAGAATTCGCCCACGATGAGCACGACGTCTCGACTCGGCGGGACCCCGTTGAGCTGCATCTTACGGACCATCCGGGTCTGGCAAGGACGGCTTACCAGGGCCAGACGCATCGGCTTCTCTTCGGAGTGCCAGAGGTCCCGGAGGAAACGCACGGTCTGGGGCTTCCGGAACGGATCCCCGCGTGGCACTTCGACCGGCTCCCCACGTCGAATGAGGAGGTGGCCGGTGGGATTCGTGCCCGGCGGCGCGGGGACGACCGCCCCGTCGATGTGGCCGGCCTCCATCAGATACATCAGCAGGGAGCGGAGCGCCCCTCGATCGTCCAGTTGAGGCGTCCACGCGGACGACGTGATGCGCGTCGCTCGGAGGACACGGCCGAGGGGACTTTCACGGACACCATACTGCGTCTCCAGGGCGAAGTCCAACGCCTCGACCTCGGGACACGAGACGTAGCACATGCCCGACGTCTCGCATCGGGATGGCGTGTACTCGAAGGCGTCGCCACGAACGTTTGCCGCATCGCACCCCTCCCGGGCGCAGGCGGCGAGACAGATGAGGCAGAACGTGCACCTCCCTCGGTCGTACACCTCCCGCAGGAGGTCCTCGAAGGCCTTGGGAGCCTCCCCCGCGGCCTCCTTTGAGGCTTTCAGCGCCACGGTCGTCCATGACACTCCTTGTCTAAGGACGCTGAGGTGGGCATTGTATATGCTGACCTTACGGGTACATAGGCCATCGGGCGGACCAGGTGCCGGCCAAGAGATCACCGACCGGCCTACAATTCCATGAAGACGGTCGCCTGACCCCCGACCAGGGCGTAGATGACCAAGGGGGCCCCCTTCACGCCGCCCATTCCAGGCGAGCCCGCGGGCATGCCGGGGAGGGCGATGCCTTCGATGACAGGTCCTTCCTCCACGAGCTTGGAGAGGGCGGCCATCGGCACGTGCCCCTCAACGAAGTAGGGTCCCCAGACCGCGGTGTGGCAACTCTGCATGACGCGGGGGATCCCGTGGTGGGCCTTGGTGGCCGCGAGGTCGGCCATCGCATGGGCCGTGACGTCGAACCCATGGCCTCGCAGGTATTCCATGTAAAGGTGGCAGCATCCGCACGTGGGCTGCAGGTAGACGTCGATCGCCCCGACCCGCACCGCCCCTTCCTCCTCCTCTCCGGGAGGCGTGTACAAGAGACCGAAGAGGGCCACGGAGGCGATGACCAGGCCAACCGCGAGAATCGCGTACATGAACATCCGGCCGGGTCTTCCCCGGGGTCCTATCCGGGATCTCAGGGGGCCAAACCCGATCCCTGTCCTGGCTCCGCGCGTCTTCGCCAAGGGGTGAACCCTCGACATGTGGGAGGGCAGGTTGCCCACCTTTACAGGTACCCCACAGGTCGGGCATGTCCGGAAGGACGGCATCGGCTCCCCGCTTCATCGCCCGATCGGGTTGAAGAATCTCGTCTCTTTACTGCAATTACATGGCGTCGCTGGAATCCCGGAGTTCCGACCTAGTCGTCTTCCAGTGGCTCCTTCTCGCGCTCCCCGACGAGAGTGTCTTAACGGCTCCCGACCATACGGCCGCCATGGGACAGGGCCACGTCATCGAGATCTTCTCCGCCGGCTGTCCGCTCTGCAGGCACGTCAGCGACGTCATCGAAGTGGGCAGGTGCCGAGGCTGTACGCAGATCGTCCATGATGTCCGAGCACCAACACCGGAGGTTGCGGCGAAGATGAGCGCCTATGGGGTGAACGCCGTCCCCACGGTCGTCATCGACGCCGAAATCAGGATTACCGGAATCCCGCAGTTTCCCTGGGTCTGCGACGACGATCTCTATCGACGCCTGAGGGAGGAGTACCCCCTGAACGACTCGGTGCCGTCCCGACGCGGCTAAGGCCCATGGGAGGGTGCCGGGAAGATCAGCGCAGGGGCAAGGCATGGGCGTAGAGCAGAACCTCAATCTGGCGGAGGCGTTTGTGGAGGCGCATAACGCCCGAGATTGGGAGCGGCTTGGCGCGACGCTCGGGGAATCCGTCGTGTTGTACGACCCCTTTTTCCCCGAACCGATTCGGGGTCGCGAGGGCGTCGTCGGCACCTTCCAGGCCGCCACGGATCGCTTCCCCATGGGTCAGATCGAGACCGTGCAGCGCTTCGGCCAGGGTGATTGGGTCCGTGTAGAGACGATGGAGGGAGGTTGGGACGAGGAGTCAGAGAAACTCTATCGAACCGAGGCTTGCTACATCCTGAGAGTCGACAAGGGGAAGCTGGCCGAAGTACGGTTCTACTACGACGCGTACGGGCTGCTGCTGCAGGTGACCGGATTCCCCGTCGTTGCTACCGAGGAAGAATAAGCCGATCAGCATGAGGAGATCAGGCACACCGGAAGGATGCTTCCTCCGACTGGTAGCACTCCATGCGTAATGTCACCCGAAAGCCGATCAGCATGGCTGTCCCCGACGGGCATGTCGGGAGGGATTACCTATCCGGACCGACTTCTTCCCCACGCATCTTCCGAATGGTCTCGGCCAGCTCCTTGGCCTCGTCCTCATCGAACAGGTATCTGATGGCACTAAAGGACGGTTCTTCGTGGGCCAGCAATCGCCGGATGACGGCTGAGAAGCTCTCTCCTGGCCTCTTGGCCGCTCTTAAGAGCGCGTAGGTGACGCGGTCAACTGAGATGTTCTTCCGTTTCATCGCCCCGGTTACCTCTCGTCTGCCTGGATTTGGCGTCGGCTCAACCGAGACGCTCAAGTTCTCTCTGGATGACCAAAGCCATTTCCTTTAGCACATCCCGCTGCCGTCTCCCAATCCGCTGCCCATAGTATCCGGAAATGTGGAGTGCATTCATGGCCCGTTCGTAGATAGCCACGAGGTCTTTTCGATCGATGTCTTCGAGCTTCTCGAGGCGATCGTCGTGATTCTTCGCCTCGAGCCCGTGTTCGGACAGTAAGCCGTCGACCAGGACAATTAGCGAGTGGAATGCGTTCTCGCTGGACACGCTCGCCCGTCGGCGGACACCGAGCTCGTCTTCCGCCGCCTCCGCCGCCTCGAAGTCTTGAAGGGCGGCCTCGAGAAGTCTGCGCGTCTTCTCAAGTCTTTCGCTGAACGTGAGTGCTCGATCGTAGTTCTGTTCCACTATCAGCTCAAACCGGTTACGGCTTATTTAACACTCCCAGGGAGGTGGCTGAAACAAGATCGGAAGGAGGTAGCACTTAATCCGTAATGCTGCAGGGAGCCCCTCGGGCGGCTCATTCCGTGTCTCGTGTTGTAAGCCTGCCCGCGGTGGCGCCGGGAGAGCTACGCCGCAGGGCACCGAAGTAGACGCCTGAGATCGTGACCGCGGCTCCCAGCACCAACGCCGCGGTGATGGACTCCCCAGCGAGCAAGGCGCCCGCTACGATGGCTACCACCGGCATGATCACGAACTGGTAGGACACCCCGGAAGCCGTCCATCGTCGAACCACGAAAATGAACAGCACAAAGAGCAGCACCGAACCCAGGATGACGAGATACCCGAAGGCGATCCACGTGGTCGCACTGACCGGCAGTTTCCATACCTCGCCGGCAGCCCCCGACAGAAGCAGCAGCATTGCCGCGCCGGCACCCAGCGCGATCGTGTTCATCCAGAAGGGATCGATCCGCGGGAGGCGCTTGGCGACCACGTTGGCCGCCGCGAAGGAGAACACCCCCCCGACCAACGCCAAGAGCGGGGCCAAGGGCACATTCAAACTAAGCTGCCCGATGAAGAGAATCGCGATTCCCCCGACGGCAACAAGGGCTCCCGTCAACGCCTGCCACCGCAGCCGCTCCAGCCCCAGCAGAGCTGCCAGGATTATGGTCACAAGGGGCACCAAACTGAGCACTACGCTTGCCAACCCCGCGGTGACCGTGACGAGGGCCCAGTAGACGAAGGCGAAGAACGAACCAAGGGCGAGCAGGCCGAAGAGCACTGCACCTGCCATGGCGCGGCCGGCCGGGACCTGCCCCCTCAGTGCGAGGGCGAGGACGAGAGAGATTCCGGCCGCGACTGCAAATCGGAGCCCGGCCCCCCAGAAGGGGGGAAGCTCCAAGTTGCTGAACCGCACGCCGACCACGTTGAGGCCGGCAAGGAGAGACATCAGCGCGAACGCAGCAAGTGTCACCCCGTCAGGGGTCCGGACGGTGATCTCCTCCGTCACGCAGGCGGCACCCGCTGTTGCCACCCCATGGTGTACGCTTAGAGCTATGGGTAAGGGGCGTCTGCGGCCTCTACGCGGCTGAGAAAACCATCGAGGACCTGCCGGTAGGCCTCCGGTTCCTCTGCGTGGGCCATGTGGGAACTCTGCTCGAAGAGCACCCACTCGGAGCCGGGAATGGCCCGATGCACCGTCTCGGCGATGGCCGGCGTCGCCTCGTCGTGACGGCCCGAGGTCACCAAGGTCGGGACCCGGATCTCGCCGAGGCGGTCGGTGATGTCCCAATCGCGAAGGGTACCGACCACGTGGAATTCGCTGGGACCGTTCATCGTGTGGTACACCTCCGGGTCCTCCTCGAGCTGGGCAAAGGTCCGGTTCACGTAGTCCGGCCACGGGTCGAGGCGGCACAGATGGCGACGGTAGAAGACGAGCATGGCCTCCTCGTAGGCCGGGTCCTCTGTCGTGCCCGCCTCCTCGTGGTTCAGGAGGGTCTCCTGGACGTCAGGCGGGAGTTCGGACCGGAGCCGGTTCGCCTCCGCGATCCATTGGGGGATGCTCGCGGGGGAGCTCGCCAGGACGAGGCTTTCGAGCCCCTGAGGCGCCGTCAGCGCATATTCCATGGCAAGCATTCCTCCCCACGAATTGCCGAAAAGGTGGAGTCGGTCCAATTCGAGCGCCTTTGAAACCACGCCCACCTCCTCGACGAACAGGTCGACGGTCCACAGCGAGGGATCATGCGGATGATCGGAGCGCCCGCAGCCGAGCTGATCGTAGAAGATCACCCGTCGTCCGGTGGTGGCCATCCCCTCCAGCGGTTCGAGGTAGTCGTGCGCCGCACCTGGACCGCCGTGAAGACAGAGCAGGGGCAGCTTTCCTTGGGCCTCACGATCCCCGACGATCCGATACCACACCCGCTGGTTGCGGAACGGAATGAAGCCTTCCTCGGCGGGAACTGCGCCCTCCACCTGGCTCCCCCTGATCTCGCGGATATTCGGATTGTCCCTTAAAACATGCCTATGGCATCGGGCCGCCTAAGTTGTCGTATTCCATGTGTGATGCCATGGGGAATGGCGGACGCTCGAGGTAGCCGGCAAGTCTATTAGTACCATGCACACCATAGTGTCCATGGAAATTATGGGAAACCCCACTACGATTTCACTATCCAGTGAAACGAAGGAGCTGCTCCGCGAGCTCGGTCGGAAGGGAGAGACCTACGATGAAATTGTCCGTCGGTTGATTGAGCGGGCGTCCCTCAAGGAACTTGACGAGAGGTGGAACCGGATCCTGAAGGGAGAGAAGTTCATCCCGCTGGACGAACTCTGAGGTTACCCCTCGATCCCTCCCGCGACGGCGTCCATGACCTTTCGCATTCTAATCTCGGAGACTGCCCGCAAATACCTGGAGGATCTGAGCTCCGGGGATAGGGAGAGGATCATCCAGCGACTTCGCGTCCTCGAGGAGCAACCCCATAGGCGCCGGTCGGGGGCGGATATTAAACAGCTTGTAGGCACATCCCCTCCGAAGTACCGCCTTCGCATCGGACCCTTCAGGGCCGTGTACTCGATCGTGGAACAGGAAGTGCGCATTATCGATATTTTCCGGCGCGGCCGAGGGTATCGCTAGAAGTCCTGGCCCTACGCGGTAGCACTCCATGTGTAACGCCACCAGTTCTTCGTGCCTCAACGTCAAACACGTACGCTCCATCGGCACACCTTCCTCGGCTGCAAAAGGCTTAAGGACACAAGAGACTCCGCCGCTGGGGGAGGAGATGAAACAGAGCATTTGGACCATCGTGTTGGTTGCGATTCTCGCATTGTTCGCCCTCTTCGCCGGGCTCGGCCTCCTGGGCCTATCCCCCCAGATTGGTCCCGCTGCCAGCGTGCTCACCCTGTACTTCATGGGGACCTTGGCAGCTGTGGCCTGGATGCAGACGCGCTGGGGGGCGTTGTTGGTGCTCGTCATGGGCTTCCTCTTCTTCGTGAGCGAGCTCATCTCCGCGGCGCTCTTTCTCTACCCGCAGTTCGGAGACCAGACGAGTGCGTACATCTTCGCCGGAGTGACCCTCCTCGTCCCGTTGTTCGCCTTCCTCAGCTATCGAAGCATCAAAGAGTAGGGATAGACGGCCACCTCCTCGATGCTTGGTTAGGCTCGAGCCTAGGACATAGATACGTGGGTGTGCGGGCATGGTAGCACCCCATCCGTACTGCCATAGCTTGTGGACATGAGGGGCGGAGGCCAGGGGTAAGGGCTTCCATGCCACCGATCCCGGGTCCAAGAGCCGAAGGGGAGGAAAAGTCTTGACCGACCCCGTCATAGGGGATGGCCTAGTGAGCCGCCCGCAGGACACAGGCACGTGAAGGTTGCCCTCAGTTTGGCAAACAAACCCCCTCTGACCCCCAGTATGAAGGCCGTCTTGGCCCTGGAGATCACTTTCGTAATCTTCCTAATCGTGATCGCCTCGCCCATCCCCACCGGGACAACCAGCCAGTTTGCGGCGGCGTGGTTAACGTTCACCATTCCCTACCTATTGCTCCTCTACTTCGGATGGGGCGGGAGAGGCTGGGCGTTTCTCGGAAGCTCGGTCGTGTCGGTTGCCTTGATCATCTTTGTCGCCGTGAATGTCTTCGGCGCGGCAGGCACCGCACCCGGAGCGTTCACCCTCGTTGAGGTCTGGGGCCTCGTGTCGGGTCAGATTCTGCTGGCCCTCATCTCCCTCGAAGGTTTCAGGAGCTACCTTCAATCGAAGGGTTCGGCCGCCTAGGGGAGTCGTTGGGGCGAGGGCCATGCGGCCGTTTCTCGAGGCTGTCTTGGATTGTCATAACTCCGACAGAGGTGGCGTAGGAGTACATTGTAGCACTCCATGCCTAGTGCTACACCTCGAGGGAGCCGCCAGTCGAGACCCGGCCGCTGACGTCTCGCGAGGTATTGGATGCCTTGTGCGGCATGACAACTCGCCTAGGCGGCTGCCGGAGGTTGGCTTGCTACGAGCGTAGACCAGAGTCGCCGCTCCGCTCGCTCTCGTTAGGTGGAGGTTGCTGAGAGATATCCTTTTGTGACGGGCGACGGATGAGCGGGCTCTGAAGGTTGGCATCGTCGGTGGGTCAATCGCTGGGTGCTCGGCCGCGATCTTGCTGGCGAGGGCTGGGCACGATGTCACCGTGTTTGAGCGCTCCACGGGCAAATTGCAGGGCCGCGGTGGCGGAATTGCGACCCCCATGGCGACGTTCGAATCCCTCATCGAGGACGACATCATCGATGCCAGCTTCCCTCACACCGTAGCCGACACGATGCCCTTCGTTGGGCGAGTGTCCCCGGAGGATCACTTAGGGCATCCCGCCTGGTCCCTGCCCATTGACCTCGCATGCTTTCACTGGGGCACGCTGTGGGAAAACCTGCGAAAGCGAGTGCCCGACCGGGACTATCGGAGCGGCCGACACGTCGTCGAAGCCCGGATGCGAGATGGGGAGACCGTGGTCGTGGACCTGGAAGATGGCTCGTCCCACTCCTTCGATCTGGTTCTGTTCGCCGACGGCTATCGCTCGTTGGGACGACGCCTGCTGTTCCCGGATGCAGAGCTGTCTTACCGAGGATACGTCCTGTGGCGAGGGTTGCTAACTGAGACGAGCATCGGCGATAGCCGCCCGCTGGGCACGACCCTACCGAGGCTGTCGTACCCGGATCTGAGCGGTCACATGGTCATCTACTTCGTTCCCGGGTTCGATGGGTCGTTTGGCGAAGGAGAACGTCTGTACAACTGGGCGGCCTACATCCCGGTCAAGGAGGAGGAACTGCCCGATTTCCTGATCGATAGGGAGGGTGTCAGGCGCACGGGTTCCTTGCCGCCCGGATCGATCCGCCCGGAGGAAGAGACGCGCCTCAAGCAATTGATGACGGACAATCTGCCCGGCTACTACGCAGAGATCGTCTCCGAGACGCAGCACACGTACGTCCAATTGATTTACACGGTTGATCTGCCTGCGTACGCCCGAGACCGAATTTGCCTCATCGGCGATGCGGGAATCGTGGTCCAGCCGTTCACGGGCTCCGGGATCTTCAAGGGATTCAACAACGCCAAGGACTTGGTCAACGCCTTGCAAGACCACCCCAGCGTCGAGGACAGCTTGGTGGAATGGAGCAAATCGCAGACGGAGGGAAGCAAGCGAATCCTTGCACTTGGCGAGCAGATGGAACAGGCGTTCATCTGGGACTCGCTGGACTTCGCCACGGCAGACGCCAAGGCCACAAGATCATGGTGGGAAGCGTCTGTCACCTTTCCAGAGCATTTCACCTATGAAGATAAGCATTGATCTCTGTGTGAGTGACGGTTGGACCCCCTAGGGCGGTGCTGGGGAGATATCTACAACATGGCCAAGCGAATTCGGGGAGCCGATCCCAGGCTAACGGCGAACGATACGCTCATCCTTGCTTCGTTCTTGGCGGACGATGAAGCTAGAACGCTCTGCACCATGGATGTTGAATTGATTCGGAGCAGTGCCGTGCAAAAGATGTGAACGGCGGTAGGGAAGAAGATTCAAGGCCTTGGTGGGCCGAACCCAGAAAGCTCGTGACATTCCATTCATAATGCTCCTGTCAACTGAGTGAGCAAGTGAGGGCCTGGAGGCTGACCCTCATGGTTGCGTTCCCCGCATGCCCCCTCCATGGTTAAGGGTAAATACGATGTATTCCTTCATATTCGCATGCCTGTTACCACCGTCCGGTTGGACGATGAGACCCTTCGACGCCTTGACCTCCTCGCCGAGCGAGAAGGCGTGGATCGGGCCACCGTGATTCGGAGGGCACTGGAGCAGGGCATGCGACACATCCTCCTTGATCGAGCCGCTGCCCGGTATCAGCGGGGCGAGTGCAGCGCCGCACGGGCTGCAGAAGACGCCGCCGTCCCTCTGTGGGAGTTCCTGGAGTTCCTCCACCAGCGAGGGATTCCGTTCCGAACCGACGAGGATCACCTGGAGGCCCTCCTCGGAGAGGTGTGATTGCGGGCGGGGATCGACGCCTCGCCCCTCATCTTCCTCACCAAGCTCGAGGCGCTCGATGTGCTGACGTACTACGAGGAGGTCCTGACGACCGCCGAGGTGATCGGGGAGGTCTTGCCTGAGGCCCGACCCGAGGACACGGAGGCTCTGCGGGTGCACCAGGCCCTGGAGGCGGAGGTCGTCAAGATGGGCGAGGGCCGGGGACGCCTCGAGCGGGACTTCGGCCTGGGGCGGGGGGAGATATCCATCTTGGTCCTCGCAGGGCAGGAGGGGCTGGATGAAGTCATCATGGATGATCGGGCAGCAATCGGGGTGGCCAAGTACCTCGGGTTTCGGGTGGTCAGCACGCCCTTTCTCCTGCTGCGGGAACGGGTCGCCGGCCGATGGCCCCGGGAGCGGTTCGACCAGGCCCTCGACAGGCTCTTAGCTGCCAACTACTATCTGTCCCCACGCCTCCTCGAGCGCATCAGGAAAGCGGCTCGGCGTGGAGAGGATTGACGCCTGTAGCATTAGCCGTATAATGCTTCGGGGGACGGTAGACCTGGAAGCTATTCCCCC
>JBHHWA010000011.1:0-12164 GCA_046756285.1 Thermoplasmata archaeon | reverse complement strand
ACCGAGAGCGTCCCTTGCGAGTGATTCCATAAGCTATCCCATCCCTTCGGAGCGGCGTCATTGAGTAGGTCCGTATAAAAATCTATGGAGGGGCCACACTAGAGGCGAGTCGCTCCCTGTGAGGAGGCACCGGGGGCGACCTCGGCGCGTGTTGAGAACGCTTAAAAAGAGGGGGCGATTAGCGAGCGGAGCATGGGGGAAGCCGTCAAGCTCTGCAATCTCGACCAGCTGGAGGAGGGCAAGATGCTCTACGTCGAGATTCTTGGATGCGACTACATCGTCATCGAGCGCGCGGGCGAAGTCTATGCCCTCGACGGCACCTGCACGTATGACTGGGCTCGCTTGGACGACGGCACCTTGGAGGGCGATGTCGTCACCTGCCCCATGGGCGGCGGGCAGTTCAACGTCAAGACCGGGGAGGTCGTGAAAGGACCGCCTAGCTTTCCCCTCCAGACCTATCCCGTTACCGTCAACGGCGGGGACATTCTCGCCGACGTGACCGGCTACTAGAGGAACTCGACCAAGACGGCCGGAATCTTGTCCAACAGGTCCGTGGCCGTCATCCCGTAGCTCAACTCGCGGAACGCGATGTCCCCGGCGAAGCCGTTGGCGAAGGCGGCGATCCGGGCGGCGTTGAAGGGCTCGATACCCTTCCCGAGGAGGGCCCCCGCGAGGCCTGCCAGGACGTCTCCCGTTCCCCCCACGGCCATGCCCGCGTTCCCCGTGATGTTCACCTTCGTCCGTCGGCCGTCGGAGACGACGTCGTGTCGCCCCTTCTGGAGGACCGTGAGCCCCAGTTCCTGGGCGAAGGTGGCCACCTGCTCCATGCGCTTCTCCTCCTCGGAGGCCAGCTTCTCCCCAGAGAGCCGGAAGAACTCCTGCACGTGGGGGGTGATGACGCCGCTCTTGCCTCGCACACATGTCAGGTCGCCCGCGACCGCCGTGATCCCGTCGGCATCCACGGACACGGGCTTGTCCAGTTGCTGGAGGAGCTGACGGACTGCCTCAAGGGACCCCCCGTCCCGCCCAAGCCCCGGTCCGATCACCACGGCGTCCATCTCCTTGGAGAGGTCCAGAAGGGTGGGGACGTCCTCGGGCACCAGCTTCTCGTCCGACAGTGGATGGACGATGAGTGTCGGGCTGAAGGCGGCCACGATGGGCGCCGCCCGAGTCGGCGTCGCGACGTGCACCACGTCCGTCCCAATCCGATAAGCCGCCATGGCCGACAACGAGGGCGCCCCCGTGAAAGGTCCGCCCGCCACCACGAGGACCCGGCCGCTCTCTCCCTTGTGCGCATCCGGTGTGGGGCGCGGGTAGTAGAGGAGCTCGCCCGGTCCGATGAGGCGCTCCATCTCCTCCGTGATGCCGATGTCGACGACGACGACCTCCCCGCCGGTCCTCGCGTCCATCCCTTCCTTGACCCGGTGGAGGGCCGCCGTCACCTGGGGAGCCACGACTCGATCCGAGCCCAGGCCGCTGGGCATGTCGATGGCGAGGATGGGCTTCTCCGACGCGTTCATGGCCTCCACCATCGTCCGGTACGGCTCGCGCAGCGTGCCCTGGATTCCCGTCCCCATGAGGCCATCCACGAGGACGTCGGACTCCCGGATCAGCGCCACCGCCTCAAGCGGGGGCTCCACCAGCCGAACCTCGGGAGGAAGGCGGCCCAGGTTCGCCTTCGCCGGACCTTTGGACACGTCCTCGGCGGGTCTGGCCAGGGCGACCGTGACCTGCGCCTTGTCCTTTAACAGGCGTGCCGCCACGAAGCCGTCCCCGGCGTTGTTTCCCGTCCCCGAAAGGAAGAGCACGCGACCCCCCTGGACCCCCATCTTCTCGAGGAGGAGCTTTGCGATTCCTTCTCCGGCCCGTTCCATCAAGCTCTCAATGGAGACGCCGTGGTACTCCAGGTTCGCATCGAGGACGCGCATCTCCTGGACGGACAGCACGCCCGAGGTATTCGGCGTGCCGTCTTCAACATTGTGGGAGGCTGGTGGAGGCCGGTCGCGAGGCGCCGAACTAAGAGGAGTACTGGCTTCGCAGAGGAGCCGCGTCGCCCCGATTCGAGATTTCAACCGACTCATCCCGCCGATATCCGTCGTTGCAATCGCTCCCGCAGGGCGGTCGCTCCGCGGCACGGAGGCAGCAGACCAAAGCCCGCCGATCTGCCTCGTCGTATTCGCCCGGCAGCTCCGCGATCTTGACTATGAGGAAACTCCCCCGAGCATGCGGATGCCAACAGTCCTCTCGCTCGTGCACGGCGACTCGGAGGTGGATGTCGCTTGCCTGGCCGACGTCGATGAGTTTGAAGGTCCCCTTGTTCCACTTCCCCGCAATCCTCTTCCCAGCGATGATGAGGTAGAGTCCCGCGGGGCCCCTCCCCGCCTCCTTCTTGAACTCCTCGTGGCCCTTCGGGGCCGACCAGTTCAGGTCAACGCCAATGCTCCGTCCCATCGAACCCCTCGGCCCTCCCGAAGGGGGGGACCGGTTGATAAGCCTCATGGAGGAAGCCCTGGCGCGAACGCGCTCCACTGTTCCCCCTGCGGCGTTTCAGGTGGCATAGCTTTATGACTACGCCGAAATATGTTCACAATATGGCCGCCATCGATCCGGACTTCATGAACACCCGGGAAGTGGCTGAGCAGCACTACGACCACGACGTCTGGGGGCCCCTGGAGCCCCCGGAGAAGCTCGGCATTCATGGAACCCACGTGGCCGTGGACTTCGACCTCTGCATCGAGGACGGCGCCTGCATCCCCGTTTGCCCCACCGATGTCTTCGAGTGGGAGGACACCCCCGGTCATCCGGAGTCCGAAAAGAAGGCGGATCCCACCCGCGAGGACGACTGCATCGACTGCATGGCCTGCGAGGCGGTCTGTCCTGTAGAGGCCATCAAGATCACCGAGGCCTGAGCGGCGTCCTTCTGAGGCCGATTCATTCCACAGCTCAGGCGCCGCCTTGTCGCGTCTGGGAAGGGACGGATAGTCCTTTAGCGCCGGCGCTCTATCCACACGCATGGGAGAGGAGGAGAGACGGCGGGTCTTCCGCTACATCGACGACCACTTCGACGATTTCGTAAACGACCTAAAGGAGTACTGTGCCGTCCGAACCGTCAGCGCCAGGGGGGAGGGGTTCAAGGAAGGCGGCCAGGCCACGCGGAAGCTCCTCGACAAGTGGGGGGTCAGCGCTCGGGAGATGTCCGTGCCCAACGGCCCGAACCTCGTCGTGGGGGAAGCCGGGTCCACGGGCCCGACGTTGTGCTTGTACAACCACTACGACGTCCAGCCAGAGGAACCCTTGGACGAGTGGAAGTCGGACCCCTTTGACCCGGTGATCCGGGAGGGCGTCTTCTACGCTCGGGGTTCCTCGGACACCAAGGGGAACGCCCTCTCCCAGGCGGTCGCGCAGGCGGCCATCCAAGATGTCCGGGGGGATCTGCCCCTCCGCCTTCGCTTCATGATCGAAGGGGAGGAGGAAGTGTCCAGTCCCCACCTGCAGGCGTTCTGGAAGCGGCACCAGAGCCTCTTTGAGGCGGAGGGGGCGACCATCGAAGGGAGCGGTCACACCGCCGACGGCACCCCAACCATGCAGCTGGGCTCTAAGGGCATCCTCTACGTGGAACTCACGGTGCGCAAGGCGGCCGTCGACCAGCACTCCTCCGTCGCCGTGTCCATCCCAAACCCAGCGTGGCGGCTCATCGCGGCCCTCCGGACCCTACGAGACGAGGACGGGAAGATCCTCATCCCCGGATTCTACGACAACGCCCACCGCCCCACGGAGGAGGAGATTGCCTACCTGAAGCGGAACCGCTACGACCCGCTGGACTTCACGAAGACGTACGGGGCCGTCGAAGTCATGGGCGGGGACAGCCAGTACGCCCGCCTGCAGCACATGGTGTACGGAAACACGTGCAACATCGATGGCTTCTACGCCGGCTACATCGGGGACGGGTCGAAGACCATCAACCCCGCCTACGCCAAGGCGAAACTGGACTTCCGTCTCCTCCCGGGACAGCCCCCTGGAGAGGTCCTCGAGGCCATGCGGGCCCACCTGAAGGCGGGCGGCTTTGATGATGTGGAGATCAAGAGCCACGGCACCTTCGAGCCGGCGACCACGCCCCTCTCCTCGCGGATCGGCCAGGCTCTCCTCCAAGGCTACCAGGCGGCTTACGAGCAAGAGCCCAACATCTTCCCGTGGTCCCTCGGCTCGTCGTCCACCTACTACTACACGAGCCTCGGAACGCCCTCCGCCGCCGGACCCGGGGTCGGGTATGCCGGGAGCAAGGCCCACGCCCCCAACGAGCACATCCGTCTGGAGGATGCGCGTCGCGGCATCAAGGCCACGGCCGCGCTGATGCTAGCTTTCGCGAAGACCGACTAAGCGGGCACGCGCCAGGGGGGGGTTCCCCCCACCCGTTGGACGCAGTCCGGACAAAGATTCGGTCCTTTCCGGTCCGTGTCCGCCAGCTCGTTGGAGAAGTGCATGACGCAGGTCGCCTCCGCACAGTGATCGAGGCCCACGTTGTGACCGAGTTCGTGGAGGGCCTCCTTCAGCGCGCGGAGACGGAAGACGCCGGAATCGTCGGACGACAGCCTGTGGAGAGAGATGACCGCGGCCTGCCCGCCGACGTCGGCCTGCCCGAAGACGAAGTTCAGAGGGTCGACGTATAGGTCCACCTCCGTTACCACGAGCACGTGCTCGCCGTGGGACCACCGCGCCATCTCCAGCATGTCGGGGGCGTGGTACTGGTCTCGTTTCGGGTTGTGCGCCATCGAGGGTACCTCCGAGGATGGGAGGGTCGTCACGCCCACTCCGGCTCGTCGCAGATCTGCATCGAGGGCCGCGAGGACGTTCGCCTCGACCTCTCCCGCGGGCAAAACGGAGACCTGCACGTCACCCCTTCACGACGCCCATGGGCTTCAGCTTCACTACGATATCGGAGATCCCCGCTCCCTGGCAGACCTCCACCACGTTCTCGACGTCCTTGTAGGCCCCGGGAGCCTCCTCCACCAGACCCTTCCAACTGGCCGAGTGAGCATAGATGCCCTGCGTGGATAGATCCTGCTGAACTTCGTTGGCACGCCACCTTCGAGCGGCTGCCTTCCGAGACATGATTCGTCCGGCCCCGTGACATGTGGAGCCGAAAGTCTGCTCCATGGCCCCCTCCGTGCCCACGAGGACGAAGGAATGGGTACCCATGCTTCCCGGAATCAGGACGGGCTGGCCTATGTCCTTGTAGCGAAGCGGAATGTCGGGATGACCTGGCGGGAAGGCCCGGGTGGCCCCCTTTCGGTGAACGTAGACCTCCTTCCGGGTTCCTTCGACATCGTGCTCTTCGAGCTTCGCCATGTTGTGACTCACATCGTAGACGATCTCCATGCCCAACTCGTCCGCCGGCGTGTCCAATACGGTCTCGAAGGACTCCCGTGTCCAATGGGTGATGAGCTGGCGATTGCTGAACGCGTAGTTCGCCCCCGCGTACATGGCGTGGAAGTAATCCTGGCCTTCTTCCGAATTGACCGGGGCGCTGGCAAGCTGTCGGTCCGGGAGGACAATGCCGTACTTGCGGACGGCCTGTTCGTGAAGGCGAATGTAGTCCGTCGCGATCTGGTGGCCGCACCCGCGGGAGCCGGTGTGGACCATCACGCACACCTGGCCCTCTCGATCGATTCCCATGACCTTCGCGGCGTCTGGGTTTCGCACCTTCTCCACGAACTGGATCTCGAGGAAGTGGTTCCCCGCACCCAGGCTCCCCAGCTGGGGCATGCCTCGAGAGAGCGCCTTCTCGCTCACCAAATCGGACTCGGCGAGGTCAAAGGAACCCCCTTGCTCGATTCGCTCTAGGTCTTGATCCCATCCATAATCCCTCTCGACGGCCCAGGGGGCACCTGTGTCGAGCACGTCCTTGAGCTCCTTTCTACCGAGCCGAATCTTGCCCTTGGAGCCCACGCCGCTCGGGACATTCGCAAACATCGCGTCCACTAATGGCTTGAGGTACGCCTCGACGTCTTCGCGGTGCAAGTCCGTTCGAATGAGACGGACCCCGCAATTTATGTCGTACCCGACCCCGCCGGGTGACAGAACTCCCTCCTCGCCATCGAAGGCAGCGACGCCGCCGATCGGAAAGCCATACCCCCAGTGAATGTCGGGCATCGCCATGGAGGCCTTCTGGATGCCGGGCATCGTGGCAACGTTAGCCACCTGCTCGGGAGCGAAGTCCTTCACGACGTTCTGGATGAGTTTTGTGTCGGCGTAAATGACCCCGGGGGCCCTCATTCCGTCCTTGTACGACCTGGGGATCCTGTATCGAAAGTCGTCCAACTTCTCGAGAGGACCTGTCCACTCTCTCCCCATGGCTAACCGCGTCCCATCTAGGAATGGTACCCCAATAAACGTTTTCAGAGGAAGGGGGGCCTGAGTTCCCTCGACGCAAAGCCGTCCCTTAAACCCGTTCGCAGCGATGCTGTGACAGGATCATGGGGCGGCGTTTCGGTCTCCCTCGGCGCATCTCCCGCGCCCTCAATCGCAGGCTTCTGAAGTACACGGCGGCCCAAGGGCTGACCGCCCTCATTACCCTAGAAACGCAAGGCCGTCGGACGGGACGGCCTCATCGAGTGGTCCTTCCTGTCTACCCCATAGGCTCCCACCGGTTCTTCGTTGTCTCAAGCTACGGGAGGAACTCTGATTGGTGGAGAAACGTCAGGGCGAAGCCCCAGGTTCGCTTCACTCGAGGGAACGACACGTACGATGGCTTCGTTCGAACGGTCACTTTTCAGGCGTTTCGGCGGAGAACGGGTGATCCGGCAGACGGCCGTTCCCGGGCCTCCTGGCTTCGGCGTCTCGTGAGGCTCGCCTTCCTCTTCCGGGCTCGAATCTCGGGCGTCGTGGTGGAGATTGAGAGGCCTTAGATGTCTAGGCCGGGCGGCGTCAGGCCAAGGGCACGTGGCCTGTCCCACTATCCAACCAGGCCCATCGGACCCCCCTCCGGTAGCCCAGCTTTTCGTAGATCGAGATGGCGGCGTCATTCGTGGTGACCACCATAAGGCCCACTCGGTCTCCGCGGCGCAGTGCCTTTTCGGTGACCGCGGATGTGACCGCGGCCGCATACCCTCGTTTACGAAAGGCCGGAGAGGTATAGACGCCACCAATGAGGCTGCATCCACTGGAGACGAAATGCGTGCCCGCGGCCGCCACGAGTCGTTTTTCGCGCCCGATTCCGTAAGCTATGCCCCGCTCGGCCCACAGGCCCCAATCTCTTTGCTCTTCGATGGTCTCCCGGTACAGGGTATCGAGGTCTTCCGCGTCCTCCTTCCTCAGTGGTTCGGCATCCTGCGTGTCGGCGGGGCGAAACGATGTTGCGTCCACAAACATGAAGTCCATGATGCGACGCGCCGTGATCTCACGCCTCGCCTCCACCGACGCCGACAACTCCGGTACCAAAAGGAAGGTACACGGGCTGGCAGGGGCCCGGGACAGGAGGGCCTCCGCGGCGCCTTCGGTCCCTGTGACAATGACGTTGGGATACTTCCGCCCATGCCAGGCAAGGAGGTATCCGACGAAGGAATCGCCCTCCGTCGCCGCGTAGCACTGGACGCGATTCCCCTCTTCGTGCAGATCGTAAAGCGCGAACGCGTTGCGAAGGGGGTCCCCCGCCAAATAGCCCATGAACTCCGCCCGATCGGCCGTGACCGATTCTACCCGCATGGAACGGCTCAGTACTCCCCCAGCGTCCCCTGGTACCGGGCCCTGCGTTCGACCTCCTTGTAGAGGAGGTAGCCGATGGGCGGGGAGAGGATCCCGAAGAGGACCACGATGAGGATCTCCAGGTTGATGGGCAGGAGTTCAGGGAAGCCGGCTGGGAGGCCGAGGAGGAGGGAACGGAAGGCGTCGACGGAGTAGGCCACGGGGAGAAACCGGCTCACGTAGTCGACCATGAAGGAGGGCAGGGCGCCGAAGGGGAAGAACATGGCCGCGAAGATGATGAAGAAAAACTGGAGGAAGCTGACGAGGAACTGGGCGCTCTCCTTCAGCCGGATCGTGATAGCGGCCATCAGCAGGCCGATTCCGAGGAGGCCGGAAATCGTGAGGGCCAACACGCCCATGGCCAGGAGGACGTTCTCGACCGGCAGGCCGTTCACGATGAGACTCACCACGAAGACGGCGAAGACGGCCATGACGGACGTCCAGAGGAGGACGGCGAAGATGCGGGAGACCAGGCTGCCGAACCGGCTGGCGGGGGACATGTAGAGGGACTCCAGTGTGCCACGGAACTGCTCCTCTCGGATGGAGAAGCCCACCTCCCAGAGCGTGAACGAGAGGAAGAGCATGATGATGAGGCCGTAGACCATGACCCCGGCGATTTCCTGGCCCTGGGCGAAGCCCGCGTCCTCGCTCGTGAAGGCGAAGGCCGCGAAGAGGATGATGAGGATGATGAAGAGGACCTGGGCGAACATGGCCACGAAAGCCACCGGGTAGCGGGAGAACTCCACGATGGTCTTCTTGGACATCGTTAGGAACGTGGCGAGGCGTTGGAGGAGCCCTGCCCGGGCGAGGCCGAACCCCCGATGGGCCATCAAAACTGCCCCACCCCCTCGTTCCTCTTCATCCGATGCTCGGTACGAAGGAAGAGGCTGTACCCCAGGTACGGGACCACGGCGGCGAAGACGAAGAGGACGGCCAGGTCGAAATACCAGGTCTCGAAGAAGAAGGCCAGGTCCTGCAGAGACGCCCGCACCCCGTTGTTCATCCAGGTGGGCGGGAAGCTCAGAGCCACGTATTGGAGGAGGGGCGGGAAGAGGAGGACAGGGAAGAAGATCCCCATCATGAAAGAGACGACCCACTGCATGCTGTTCACGATGCTGTTCGCCTCCTTTACCTTCAGAATGAAGGCGCCGAAGAGGAAGGCCAAACCCCAGAGCGGGATGAGACCCACGACGAGGAAGGCCGTGGCCAAGGCGATCTCGCCTTGGAAGGGGTTCACCTGGAAGACGAGGGAGCCCACGAGGAGGGCAATGACGAAGGCGATCAGGCTCCGCACGAAAGCGTAGGTGGCGATTCCCGACACCAGGTAGAGCCGCTTGGCGGGGGCGAGGTACATGGATTCGAGGGTGCCCATCTCCATCTCCCGCCGGATCCAGAAGCCGACAATCCAGAGCATGATGGAGACGACGACGAAGGTCACGGCGCCAAGGAGCATGTAGAGGCGATAGTCCGGGGTTCCTACCTGCCGCTCGAAGTTGGCCGCCGCCGCGGCGTCACCCCCGGCCACGGAGACCCCAATGAGGATGGGCAGGGCGGCGAAGACCAGGGGGATGAGGGTCTCCAGGAAGAGCGAGCCGCGGTAGCGGGAGATGATCAGGATACGGGCCTTGAAGACGGTCCAGACGATGTCCAGGTTCGATCGCCGGGACATCCGGGTCAGGCCGAGCTTCTCAACGGCCACGCGGGCCCCCCTCCCGCTCCGCGACAACCCGGGTGTCCACGCTCAGGGACCGTCCCGTCTTCGCGATGAAGACGTCCTCCAGGGTCACCTCGTGGGGCTTGATGAAGTCCACCGTGGCGCCGTTCCCCACGACCGTCTCGATGATCTGTGGGAGGAGACGGCGGCTGTTTTCGGTGATGACAGAGACGGACGTCCGCCCCTCCTCTTCCGTGGTCACCGTGGCCGACTTGACCCCGGCGATGGACCGTAGCTCCTGGGTGACGGCCTCCGGGATGACGCCCTCCAGGGTGATGGTCTCCTCCGTGATCAGGGAGGCCTTGAGGGCGTCGGGGGTCCCCATCGCGATGATCTCGCCGTGGTCGATGATGGCGACGCGATCGCACAGCTCCTCCGCCTCCTGCATCAGGTGGGTCGTGTAGAGAATCGTGTGTCCCCGCTCGTTGAGGTCCAGGACGATCCTCCGGAGTTTCCGGGCCGTCGGCACGTCCATGGTGACCGTGGGCTCGTCCAGGAAGAGGATGGGTGCCTCGTTGATCAGGGCCTTCCCGAAGGCGAGGATCATCTTCTGGCCCGAGGAGTAGGTTTCGACCGATCGCTCGAGGAAATCCTCCAGCTCAAGGAGCTCCTTCAGCTCCTCGATCCGCCGCCTCCGGACGTCCTTCGGCACGTGGTACAGCGCCCCGAAGTAATCGAGGTTTTCGCGCCCGGTGAGCTTCCAGTAGAGGCCCCGCTCCCCCATCAGCATGGTCCCCAGCGACGCCCGCACGAGGTTGTCTTGCGTGAGGATGTCGAACCCGTTGACCCACCCCTCGCCGCTCGTCGGGATGAGGAGGGTGGTGAGGCACTTGATCAGCGTCGTCTTCCCGGCGCCGTTGGGACCCAGAAGACCGAAAATCTCGCCCTCCTCGACCTCCAGGTCCACGTCCTTGAGGGCCTCCACGGTCTTCTTCTTGCTTCGGAAGCCCTTGCGGTCCTTGCTGACGAAGTTCTTGGAGAGCTTCGCCGTCTTGATGATGATATCGGACATACTCCCGGGCCTCCGGCGCGACTACTCTGTTCCTGCTTTTAAAGAAACTGGGCACTTGTGACCGAGGCCCGACCTCACTCTTCGGAGAAGTCTTCGCGTAGTTTGTCCTTCAGTTTCGCGATCTTCTTCGCGGTGTCCTCGACCTTGTCGATGAGGTCCCGTCGCGACTCGAGGCCTGCGTGGATCAGGAAGGCGGCGCCTTCGGAGCGGCTCCGGAAGATGCCTCCCTCGACCAGGAGGTCGATCCGCCGGGCATCCTCGTCCTTCACCCGTGTCATGAGGGTGTTCCGACGCCCACGCAAACCCCGTTTGACGATCTTGAGGTCGAGAGGGGTGAACCCCACGCGGGCGGCATGGACCGCGCGGCGCACATCCTCTCGCACCCGTCCCATCTCGTGATCCAGCCGATGCTTCCAAACGCCCGCCCGTCCTCGAGCGTGCCCAGCTTCTCGGAAGGCGGCCTCGACGATCTCCTCGATGGAGTCCCGGAGCCGATCCTTGAGGGAATCGATGAAGCGTTCTCGGGCCTTCTCGGCCTCGTCCTGCACCTCGACCTCCTCTTCGGCCTCGACGTCTTCGGTGCGGTCCTCGTCGTCTGCTTTCATAATTACACGTAATGGAATTCCATGTATTTAGCGCTTTGGTCTCAGCGTTGATATCCAGAAACAAATCCTCATAACGGCCCCCGGAAACGTAGAGTCGTGGCGCGGGGCAGCGTCGAAGAGCGCGTGTTCGCCTTGGAGAAGGACTTCAAGCGGTTGGAAGGGAAGTTGGAGCGCCTCCTGGTCAAGTTGGACAAGGAGCAGAGTATACAACGGGACCTCTCCAAGGAGATGATACGTCGCCGAAAGAGCGAGGAGGTGTTTCGAGAGGCCCTCGGTCTCGGCCCCCGGGCCAAGGTCGGGGATCGGGGCGTCCTAGTGGAGATGGACGACTCCACCCTTCGGCTCGAGGATTACCTCCTCCAATTGGGAGAGCGGGTCCAGCGGATTCTCACCATGCTGCAGGGCCACAAAGAGTTCCTCGACAAGGTGAGCGAGAGCGTGATGGGCCACGGGCTGCGGGAACGGACCAAGCTGGAGCTCGACATCGCCATGAACACGATTTCCATCCTGACCGTGGCCGGCCTACGCATCGACCCCACGATCCCGACGGAGATGGAACGGCTTCGACGGGCCCTCCTGGAAGAGGGTGAGGATCTGGAAGAGATTCGGCGCCGCAAGGCGGACCTCGACCGTCGGTTGGAGGGGGAGATCAAGGGGTACGATGTGGAACGGCTGTTCGACCCGGACTCGGAGGTCGCGGGCTATCGCTAAAGTCGTCCTAATCGCTAGATTCGGTCCCCGAGACGGAGCTGGGCCAGCACTTCACGGATCAGCCGGGCCGCCAGAGCGGCCGTCTCGCCGTGATCCCATGGCGGGCTCACCTCGGTGAGGTCGAAGCCGACCAGCTTCTGCCCGACGGCCCGGATCACCTGCTGAACGTCCAGCGGCGTCAGGCCGAAGGGCTCAGGGTTCCCAACCGCGGGGGCGTAGGCGGGGTCGACGGCGTCCATGTCCAAGCTGAGGTAGACCCGTTCAGGCATCTCCTTGAGGGGGGCCAGCGCAGCCTCGACTCCCTCCTGTCGGATTTGAGAGGCGGGTACGGTGCGAAGCCCCAGGCGGTCAGCCGCTTCCTTCTCTTCTTTGGACGCGGACC
>JBHHWA010000010.1:0-12349 GCA_046756285.1 Thermoplasmata archaeon | reverse complement strand
TTGCCGGCCTGATGGGGGACCTGGCGACTCTCATGAGCGACCTCCCCCTCTTCATCTTGGGCATCGTCGTCTTTCTCATCCCGGGCATCGCAGCGGATCTCGTGCTCGCGCGCCCTTGGAAGGGCGCCTCCCTCCTGGTCGCGGTGGGCCTGCTCGGCGTTCTGGGGGGCCTTATCAGCATCGTCCAGGGGGGGGCTGTGGAGGGCATGACCGGCGGCCTGGAGGCCAATCCCGTTTGGTTTCTGGCGCTGTACGCCCTTGGCGGGATTGTCGGCGGACTGATCGGCTTGGCTTTCGCCAACGCCCTGCAGGTTGGACGGGTGGAAAGGATGGCCACCCCCGCGGTCGCAGGATAGCCGTGGTTGACCGATCGGAGGCCGACAACCTTTATCTCGCGCCGGATTCCACAGTACGGGTTAACGTCTGTGATAAGTCCCGGCCAGATCGACTCCATCCACATCGCACCGGAGGCGGAAGCAACCATGCGCTCCCTCACGGAGGTCCGGGCCGTCGCCGGGCAAGGTCTCGAGGGCGACCGCTATTTTGAGGAGGCGGGCACCTACTCCAAATATCTAGGCTCCGATAGGCAGCTCACGCTGATCGAGAGGGAAGCGCTGGAGGCTCTGGGACGTGACTACGCCCAGGATCTCGATCCGAGGGATGCCCGGCGCAATTTGGTCACCGAGGGCGTCCCGTTGAACCACCTCGTGGGCCGCACCTTCCGCGTGGGCGAGGTTCGCCTCAGTGGGCTCCGGCTCTGCGAGCCGTGTGGACACCTCGCCCGGCTGGTCAAGCGGGACGTGGTCCCCGGACTCATCCACCGCGGAGGACTTCGGGCGGAGATCTTGACCACCGGAGTGATTCGGGTAGGTGACGCAATTGCGGAGGACCCGCACGGGCCGGACTAGGGGTGCTCCTGTCAGCGAGAGCCCTGCGATAAAAGGCTAAATAGCAGGGTCCATCTGAACGCGGTCGCTGAGGATGTCGCGGGGCGGCTGGATCATGATCATCGGAGGTGTGATCCTCCTCGTGGGGATCGGCCTCTTTGCCTTCGGGACCGCCAGCTTGCTTCCCAATCTCGAGTCCACGACCCTCTCCCCGAGCGAGTTTCTGAACCAGACCGTGGACGTCAGGGAGGCCGGGTCCGCCCTTGTGTACTTGGTCCAGATTGAGCAGTTCGCCTCCGGTGACGAGTTGACCGTCTTCATTCGGACCCCCTCCGTCGAAGAGGTGGGGCGGACGACGGTCAGCAGCGCAGACCTCTTTTTCCCCTCGCCCCCCTACGTCACGACCGAACCGGGCCCTCACATGATCGTTATCCAGAACACGGCCGGGCAGAGCGTGAGCCTCTTGTCCGGAGCGATCGAGATTAGCTTCACCACCCTGGCGCTCATTAGCGCAGGTTTCATCCTCGGCTTCGCCGGGGGAATCGTGCTCATAGTTGGAATCGTCCTGTGGGCCCTCGACCGGAGGAGACAGCGCAGGCAACCCCTGGAGATGCCCCCACCGCCCACGTAGACCCATCTCCCGCCGGCCGACCTGGGTCGAAACTTAAGCCCGTCTCCCGCTTGGGCCTCCCATGGCCCGGAAGGCGTCCCTCGACCCTCAAGTCTTCAACCGTTTGACCTTCGTCTCCGACCCCGAGGTCTCCCCCGACGGGCAGGCGGTGGTCTTCGTCGTGACCCGGCCGAAGCGCGACAAGAAGAACAAGGAGTACACCGCCAACCTCTGGATGTGGCGCGACGGTCGGTCCCGGGCCCTCACCCATCGAACGGGGCGTTGCGGAAGCCCACGTTGGTCTCCCGACGGACGCCAGCTGGCGTTCACCTATGGCACGAAGGAGCGGATTCGCCTGGAGGTGCTTCCGGTGGAGGGGGGCGAGGCCCGCGCCTTGTATGCGTTCGAGAAGAAGAAGCGGCTCGGCGCCTTCGAGGGCCTCACCTGGCATCCCTCCGGCCGTCAGCTCTTCTTCGCGTCCCGAACGAAGGAGGTGAAGGAGGGCGACAGCGACGTGAAGGTGGTGGATCGGCTCTTCTACAAGCTCAACGACCTGGGCTTCTTCCACGATCGATGGCGCCACGTCTACAGCCTCGGGCTTCGCGCGAAGCGGCCCAAGGAGGTTACGGAGGGCACCTTCGATGTGACGGGGTTCGACGTATCCCCGGATGGGAAGCAAGTTGCCTTTGGAGCCAACACAGACCCCGACGCGGACTACACGTTCGTCAAGGACCTGTATGTGGTGCCTACCAAGGGAGGCGAACCCGTACGGCTCACAGAAGGGAAGGGTCCCATTGGACCCGTTCGTTGGTCTCCCGAGGGCCAGCGGGTGGCCTTCGTCGGCCACGATCTCCGGCGGCGCCTCGCGACCAACCAGGGCGTTTGGGTTTCCGAACTAGATGGGGGAACGTGGAACGTGACGGAGGCCTTCGATCGCTCATTGGGCAACGTCCTGAACAGCGACAGTCGGGCCCACTGGCCGGAGTTGCCCCTTCGCTGGACCCCCGACGGGGAGGCCTTGGCTTTCGGCGCCACAAACCACGGGGCCTGCCACCTCTACGAGGTGGGCCTCGATGGCGCCGTCGATGCGGTGACCGAGGGGGATATCAGCCTGGAGGGCTTCAGCTTCTCAGCGGACCACGAGGTCCTCGCTTATGCCGCCATGACCGCCACGATCCTCGCCGACATTTTCCTCCGGGAGGATGGGGAGGAACGCCGCCTCACCCGCTTCAACGATCGGCTGTTGGCCCGCTTGAAGCTTCGCAGCCCCCAGGCGTTCCGGTTCGAGGCCAGCGACGGGCAACCGGTCGAGGGTTGGTTGCTGCGGGGTGGACGGGGCCGTCGGCCCACCGTCCTGGAGATCCACGGGGGGCCGCGCACGACCTACGGCCACGCCTTCGAGCTGGAGTTTCACCTCCTCGCGGCCCACGGCTTTCACGTCCTGTACACGAATCCGCGCGGATCCCAGGGGTACGGCGAGGACTTCTCGGCCTGGATCGTTGGGGACTACGGAAACCGGGACTACCAGGACCTCATGGAGGCCGTGGATTACGCAGTGGATCGGGGCTGGGTCGATCCGGACCGTATGGGGGTTACCGGGGGCTCCTACGGCGGCCTCATGACGAACTGGATCGTGACCCAGACCAGCCGATTCGGTGCGGCGGTGACCCAACGGTCCATCAGCAACTGGCAGTCCTTCTTCGGGACGAGCGACATCGGCTATAACTTTGGGGAGGAGGAGATGGAGGCCCTTCCCTGGGACGACCCGGAGAAGTTTGCGGCGAAGTCGCCCATCACCCACGTCCAGAACGTGACGACACCGCTCCTCATCATCCACAGCGAGCAGGACTACCGGTGTCCCATCGAGCAGGCGGAACAGTTCTACGTGGCGCTGAAGCGGCTTCGGAAGGAGGTGGAGCTGGCCCGATTTCCGGACGAGAGCCATGAGCTTTCCCGATCCGGACAGCCTCGCCACCGCGTCGAGCGGCTGGAGCGAATCCTCGGCTGGATGGAACGATACCTGAAATCCTAGTCACGTCCCATCGGCCAAAGCCTTCTCGAAGAACTCCGCGAGTCGCGGGTAAAGGACCTTCTGGTTCTTGACTTGCAATATGCCGTGGCCCTCGTCATCGAAGACGAGCTTCTCGTAGGGGGTGCCTGCCTTCCTCAATCGGCCCTCCACTTCCCGGACGTTTGCCGGGGTGACGTTGGGATCCTGCTGCCCCTGAACGATGAGCAACTTGCCTCGGATGTCTTGGACGAAGTGGATGGGCGATCGGTCTCGGTACTTCTCCGGGACCTCCTCCGGAGAACCGCCCATCATCTCCTCCGAGTACGGCCGGAGGTCAGGCCGGGTCGTCTCGTAGTCCACCACGAGATCGGTCATCCCGCAGACTGGGGCCGCGGCCGCGACCTCGTCGCGGGAGAAGTGGGTGATAGCCCACCAACTTGAGTAGCCGCCGTAGCTCGTCCCGGTGATTCCAACGGCCCCCGGGCGAGCAAGGTCCCCTCCGATGAGGGCATGGATGGCAGCCCGGATGTCCTCCTGCTCCCCTCCGCCCCAGCCCTCCTCTCGGATCAGCTCGCGGAATCGGACGCCGTACCCCGTGGACCCCCGGTAGTTGGGATCGAGGACCGTGAACCCGCGGGAGCAGAAGTACTGAATCTGAGGGTTCAGTTGATCCCGGGAGTGCGCGGTGGGCCCTCCGTGGACGTACACGATGGTCTTCCCGTTGGGGGCAGCGGGCCGGTAGAGCCACCCGTGCAGAGCGAGGCCGTCACTCCCCGTCCAGCGAAACCCCTCGGCCTCGGTCAGGTCCTCCCGTCGGATCCTGCTGAGGGACAACACGTCGGTCAGGTTTCGGAGGTCATCGAGGTCGCCACTCGAGAGGCGGAAAGCGACCACATCGACGGGGTCCGTGGAGCTATAGAATAATCCCGCCCACTCACCTCCTCGGAGCGGACCGAGGGGCGTTAACGTCCCCCGGGAGGGGGCTACCAGACGCTCCTCCCCCGAGCGCAAGTCACGAAGGAAGGCCCGGTCCTGAGCCTCCTGGCGTTCCTGTAAGACCAGGTGTTCACGGGGGTACGGAGACAAGACCGCCTCGACGTTTCGGGGGTCCTCGGAAGGCCGTAGGATCCATTCGATGGCGTCCGTCCCGGGGTCGAACAGGCCCACGCTCCCCCGCTCTTGCCGCTCCCCTTCGAGCGAATCCGTGAGGAAGGCGACCCGGCCGTCGTAGGTCCACGTGCCCGAGACGTCCGCCTCGTCCCCGAAGTTCAGCGCCTCCCGGTCGTCCGTGCCGTCGATGCCGACGATCCAGTACTGCGTGCCCGCGGGGTGGCGGTCCTTCCGGTTGTAGAGAACCCACCGGCCGTCGGGACTGACGCTCGGATAGACGTTGCCTCGTTTCTCCGGGGACGCAATGACGTCTCGTTTCCCCGTCTCCACGTCCTGGACGACCACGCGAAACGTCTCCAACTCCCGCTCTCCATCGAAGTCGTAGTTGGCGGCGTAGACCAGGACCTCGCCGTCCGGATCGAACTCGCCGCCCCGCAAGTAGTAGTCGGGCTCCGACTCAGTAAGCGGCTGGAGCTGGCCCGGCTCGTCCAAGAAAACGCGATACAGCGTCTGTCGCTCGTTGCCTCCCCGGTCTTCCGCCACGAGCACGGAACGGGAATCGGGGGCCCAGCTCTTCAGGACGGTCCGCTCGGGGGTGTCCGTGAGGACGGTAAGAGAGCCGGCGCTCTCCAGCGGGAGATCGAAGACATCCACGCTCGGGTGGAGGCGGTGGATGTTGACCGCGACGTGCCTCCGGTCGGGGGAGACGCGAGCCCAGAAGATGGTGGGCAACGACATGAGGGCGTCGAGATCCAAGGTCCTCCCATGCATGCCGGAGCCACCCCCGCGTCTCCGAAGAAGGTTTGCCGTAGGCCTTCCCCCTCCCAACCCCTGCTCTCGTATCCATCTAGGTAGCCGTCGCCTCGGCCACCTCCCGAGAAAGTACCGCTCGACGACCCGGAGGGCCATGTTGATTCCCGAGGTGCGGCAGCCACAGTTATTAACGTGTCGCCGCTCATCTTGTGAGCGAGCTCACACACGTACCGATCGTTACGGAGATCGGGACCACCCAGGGGAGGGTGTTGGTCGGTGGACGAGGAAGCAAAAGATCATTGGGCCCCCTTTCTCCCTCTATTGGGAGAATGGGAAGGCACGGGGAGCGGCCTACCAGGAAAGGGGGTCGAGGAAATGGACTGCGAATTCGTCCTGCAAGGCAAAGTCCTCCGCATCCGGAATCGATCGCGGTACGAGCCCCAGGAGAAGAACCCGGAGGGGGAAGTCCACGAGGATTGGGGCTTCATCAGCTACGACAAGATCCGCGACGCGTTTGTCCTTCGGGAGTTCCACGTCGAGGGCTACGTGAACCAGTACCGTCTCGACTCCGTGTCCGAGGATGGGAGCACCCTCGTGTTTCTTACGGAGAGCCTCGAGAACGTTCCTGACGGATGGCGGGGGAGGGAGACGTTCCGTTTCTCGGGGCCCAATGAATTCCAGAATGTCTTCGAGCTGGCGCGGCCGGGCGAGGATCTTAAGGTGTATGTGGAGACGCACCTCCGCCGGAAGCGCGGGGGTATGGAGTAGAGTCAGGCAACTGTTAGGTCCTGCAAGCTGACTCCACATCCTAGTTTCGGGCACCCCCTGCCGCAACGGGGTTACCCCTCCCCCAGCTGGAGAAGTGTGGAGGAACTGCGCGGCATCTACGTCCCCGCGCCGAGGGACTCGTTCACCATCCGGGAGGTTCACGTCGACCACGCCCTCCGGAAGGACCCCCTCCCGTGGCTCGACTATTCCTTCAACCCTTACGTAGGCTGCTACCACGGCTGCGTGTTCTGCTATTCCCCACGACTGCTCCGACTTGACCGGGACGAATGGGGGCAATCCGTGGTCGTCAAGCGGAACGCAGCAACGGCCTTGGCACGTGATGTCCGGACGTTTCCGCGGGGCGATGTACTGATTTCGACGGCGACGGATCCCTACCAGTACCTCGAAGGGAAGTACAGGATCACACGCCACGCCTTGGAAGTCCTCCTTCGGGTCCAATGGCCGGTGTCGGTCCTGACGCGTTCCCCCCTCGTGACCCGGGACCTGGACCTCTTCCGCCGATTCCAGGAGGTCGAGGTCGGTCTCTCGGTGCCCACGTTGGACGACCGAGCGCGGGCCCTCCTGGAACCGTGGGCCCCGCCCATCCCAGCGCGCCTCCGGTGCCTCCAGCAGCTCGCCGACGCCGGGGTGGCGACCTTCGTCGGTTTCGCGCCGGCCTATCCCCTCACGGACGGGTGGACCCCCCGGAAAATCGCGGAGACCCTCGCCGAACTCGGGGTCCGTAAGGCCTTCAGTCGCACCTTGGACGCCCGGTGGGGGGTCCGGGAGGCGATGTGGACGCAGCTCACGGACTCCCCCTTGGCGGGAAGCCTCCAGCGAATGGCGGACCGGCCGTACATGCGGTCCCTCATCGAGGAGCTGGCGGAGGAGTGCGAGGCCCGCGGGGTTTCCTTCCGTCCCGGACATCACCCGCCGCCCGCCCCCAGGCCACCGAAGGAGGATCGGTCCACCCTCGATCCGTTCCTCTCCGGGGCCCTTCGCCTCGAGCGTCCAATGGACCTCGGCGTCGGATCGCCTAGTCTCCCGTTTCCTCGAAGGCCGCGGCCAGGTCCCACGTCTCGATGAGGTCGAGGACGGGGGAGACTTGCCCGCGATTGTGCGTCAGCATCGGCGGTCCGAGGAACTCCGCGACGGCGTTCGCGCTGTCCGCCTCCAGGACGAAGTAGAAGGTGTGCTCGTTCGGGCTGACGAAGGCTCCCTCCACCCTGACGCCGAGATCCTTCGCCACGCCCGGCATCGTGCCCAGCCAGGTCTTGTACTCCTCCAGGAACTCCTTCCGCGCGAAGCACTGCTCCGGCGGGTGTGTCAGCGTCGCAACGAAGCGCATGGGCCGGAGAGGTCATTGCCGTTATTTGAAGTGCGGCAGCGGGCCAGGACGGACGGGGGACCTAGCCGGCGAGCACCGGGTCGGAATCCTGCCACTTGGGGTTGAGGAGGAACTTCGCCTTCATCTCCTCCCAGTGCTGGCAGTTCAGGTACCGCTCCGGGAGGACCGTCCCCAGATACTCGATGTAATCCTCCCGCGGGATGGGCCTTCGGCCCTCCACCATGAGGTGGCCGTCCAGGTCGTAGGGGAGGTAGACGTAGCCGAGGCGACCCGTCTCCGGGTCCCGCTGGCGGTAATCCGTGAACTCCGTCAGCCCGCGGAAGCGGAAGAAGCGTCGGTCGGGAAGCCGCAGCAGGTCCTCCGGTCCGAGACCCTCGACCGTCTCCCCCATCCCCTGGACGCGGTTGAGGATCTGCGCCGCCCGGGCGCGGTCGACCCGAGCCTTGGCAATGATGATCGCCAGGTTGATGTCTCGGACCTTTCCTCTGACCTCCCGGCTGAAGATGGCCTGGGCCTCCGCGTTGGCCAGGGTCTTGAAGACCCCCTTCACCTGCTGGCCACTCAGCTCGCTGCCGAACATCTCCAGGCCCCGCGGGTACCAGGCGTTGATCGTGTCCTGGAGATCCTGGATACCGAAGTTGCCCCCGTCGAGGGTGGCGGCCACGGCGATCGCTTTCGTGAGCCGTTCCCCCGCCGCCAGGTGGTAGGACTCCTCCATGAACCGCATGAAGGGCATGGAGAGGGCCATGGGGGCGTAGAGGAAGTGGTGCTGCATCTCCAGCTGGTACTTCCCCACCCGGTCGATGAGGGCCATGAACACCGCCTCGTCCATGAGGCTGAGGAAGGGGATGTTGAAGGCGTCCAGGATGTGCTGTCCTGGTTTCATGGCGAAGAGCTCATCTAAGGTCTTCGTGGCGTAGCGACGGCCGTGCCGCTGGTCCCACGTTGGATCGAGGGTCAGGACCCCGGCCATCTGGTAGTGATGGCGCAGCTCCTCCACGCACACGCGCTTGGCGGAGAAGCTCAGGGCTTCCAAGGTGCCTGGGTAGGTGTCGCTGTACCCGTCCGTCCGGTGGATGCCCTCCACGATCTCCCGGTCGAGGCCCGCCAGGCTGCCGTCGTCGAGCTTGGAGTAGACCATCCGGTGCTGCTGGATGCTGCCCAACTCGGTGGAGGCCTGGGCCTTGATGATCCTGAGGGCGATGTCGAACTGCGCATCGTTCAGGTCCTCCGCCCGGTTGACGCGATGACCCAGCTCGGAGGTCTGGTGCCCCGCGGCGAGGGCCTTGGACGCATACGTGCCGAAGGCGTCGGGTCGGACCTGAATGACCGCGAGCTTCGTGACGGGCCGCTCGGGGTAGAAGCGGTGCCACGCCTTCTCGTCCTGGACCTCGGACAGCTCCTGGAAGTACGTGTCCTCCCAGTGCGCGCTCTCCTCCTGCCATCGCTTGGGAAGGGGCTGGAGGTCGAAGTTGTCCATGAGGCCCATGGGCAGTCTCCTATGGGGTCCCCCCATTAGAAGATTACCGGGTTGGGTATCGTCGCCGGATGCGAGGCCGCACCCTTATGTTCCTCACGTCCGTTGTGAATCTGGGTGAGGCCATGGGAGACTTCTCGAACCTCGAAGACCGGATGGGCCCCAACGTTCGCGAACTTCACAACTACCTCTGGACGCCGGGCTGGAAGGGCGACGAGGAGGCGTTGCGGGGAGCCCTCCGGACGGACGCGGGGGAGTTAGACGCGTTCTTGGCCGCGGAAGGGGACCTGGCAAGGAACGCGGAAGCCCTGACGGAGGACTGGGGCCGTAACCGATCGGGGGAGATGCTCTTCGAACTCCTGGACCACACCTACCGGTTGACGGCCGCCACGGAGCTCCTGAAGCGCGGGGAGTACGCGGCCGCGGCCACGCAGGCCAATCAGGCCGCGGAGAGCGTCAGCATCGGCATCTGTGCCAACGCGGGCTGCTTCCCTCTGGTCGAACAATGGGAGGGCGGGGAAATCACGTTCACGAAGTATGCGCGTGAGCTGGTAAAGGCCCTCGGGGAGAAGGGGCTCTCCCCCTCGGAGGGCCTCCAGCGGCAGCTCATGGCGGTCCACGGCCTCGCGAAGAATTGGGACGCCTCCGCCTCGTCGAAGCTGCAAGAGATGGGAGCCCGGGCCGCCATCGAAGGCGCCCTGTGGGTCGCGGTCGCCGGCGTTCAGTTGCGTGAAGGACTGGATGCCGCGCCCAAGACCCCCTACGGCGCCATGCCCGGCCTCTTCGTCCGGATCGCCCACCGCCTGTGAGCGAGCGTATTGTTATACCCGCATCCGGTCTTTGGCCTCCCTATGGCAGGCCTCGTGAGAGACATCGGACACATTCTCGTCGGGGTGGAGGACATGGACCGCGCCCTCGCCTTCTACCGCGACCTCCTCGGCTTCGAAGTGGTGGGGAAGGTGGACCCCATGTGGACGGTGGTGACGGTCCCCGGCGGCCAATTCACCTTGTACAAACAGGAGGACGTGACCCCCATCTCGCTCGGGGAAGAGGGAACCGCGACCCCGTTCTCCCTCCACGTCGCCGACTTCGAGAAGGCTGCAGAGATGCTGGAGGCCGAGGGGGAGCGCGTCGAGCCGGGGGACCTTCACCACGGGCTCGTCTGGGATCCGTTCGGCAACGTCCTGGAGCTTCACGATCATCGGGAAGGCGAAGAGGCCCGAAGGTTCTAGCTTGGGGCTCCGGGCAGGGTTGCTCCGAGTTCAGGATTGGCTGAGCGTCCGAGCCCACCGACAGGATCTGCCGTACCTGCGCCGTGCCTTGGCCATCGAACCCAGCTTTCGCCTCCTCGACATCGGCGGGGGGACGGGGGCGTACACGACGGTGTTCGCGGCCGGGTGTGAGGAGGTCGTCGTTTTGGAGCCCGACAGGCGGAAAGCCGCCTACGGAGAACGGCGCAGGCCAAACGTGCGTTTCGTCAACGGTCAGGCGGAGGAAATCCCGTTCACCGATGACTACTTCGACCGGGCCACAGCCCTCGTCTCCCTCCATCACGTCCAGGACCACGACGGGGGACTCCGCGAGGTTCGTCGTGTTCTCAAGCCTCCGGGGCGGTTTGTCGTGGAGGAGTTCGACCCGCGGGAGGGCCGCGGTCGGCGTGCGCACGTCTTCGAGGGCACCTTCGGAGGCGGCCACTCCACCTTCTACGCCCCGGACGACCTCGCGGCGAAGCTGAAGGAACACGGCTTCTCCGAGGTCGCCTTCGAGTTCGTTGGGCCTGGCTACCTCGCCGTCGCAAGCCGTTAGCACTCGCTTGCCCCTCGCCCCCGACGTTCTCAACATCCGGAAACGCCGATAGCCTTTAATCTAGACCGGGCGTCTTCACCTCCCCTCGTGGAGAAGGGGCGGGAGGAGATCGGGAGGGGGAGTCGCGCTGCGTTTCTATCATGTCTTGTTCGTCCTGGCCGGGGTCTTGTTCTTCGGCGGCTTTGCCCTCGTTGACAACGGGTTGGACCTGCGCACGTCGTTTCAGGGGGAGGATACCTTTGCCATCCCGGCGGGAGCCCAATGGTACTACGCGGTGGAACTCCCGATGCAGGCAGGCAGCCGGATCCACATCGCCTTCCAAGAGACGTCCGAGCGGGCCATCACCGTCGGCCTGCTCCCGGAGGCAGACTACGAGGCCTTCCTTAACCCCGAGGGGATCCCGGTGGTCTTGGAAACGACAACCGGCTCCTCCGGCGTCCTCGCCCTCAACCTCCGAGACGCAGGCACGTACTTCTTGGTGTTCACTCACACAAGCGAGACCAGTGGAGTTCTCCAGGAGGTCCAACTCCGCTACAGCTTCAGCGGAGTCCAGCCTCCTGAGCCTGACTGGCTCCTCCTGGCGCTTGGGGTGGTCACCGCCGGGTCCGGCGCGGTCGTCGTGACCATGGCGGCCAGGCGGCGCATCCGAGCGTACCGACGTAGCGAGGCAAAGGCGGCTTCGTAGGGCCCCGTCTCAAAAGTTTTGGCGGCCCCCGCCGAGTCTTGGGCCGGTCCTGTCTATGCCTCTCGCTCAATCTGCAGCGTCAAGGGAATGCGACGTGTGAGGGAATCCCCAACCGGCGAACTCCGCTCGCACATCGCCCTCAGCTCCTCAACCTGCTCATCTGACGCGTCAGGAGCGCGTAGCCGTATGGTGTAGCCGATTCGGTCGTACCCCGGTTGGGGACCCTCCTCGAGCCCAAGAAGTCGCTGGACGTTGAAGTGGCCCTTCGCCTCAACTTCCAAGCTCTCGAGCTCCAGTCCCAAGAGCGTTGCGGTCGTCGCCACAACCTCCACGTCGCACGCCGCCAGAGAAGCGAGGAGCAACACCATCGCACTCGGCTCTCCCTCGCCGCCGATATCGAGGGTCGTTCCCTCATACCGGAGCTGGGCGCGGGAGCCGTCATTCCACCGTGCCACAATGGTCGGGTCCCGTTCGGCAACAGAAGAGTCGGCCTTCACCATCTTGATGTATTCGCGCAGCTCTGGCACGTTCATCCCGTTGAGGACCTGCTCCCCTCGGCCCATAGCCGGGCAGAGGGAGGTTCGTACCTTAGACCTTGCCTCGTGGGGTTACGTCACACCCGGTCCAGGGAGGGTCCCAGCGATGACATCACAGGGTGCCCCCTATCGAGAGTTACACGAGGCGGGCAGTGCCCGTCGTTTCGGGGATGGGATCCACCAAGCTTCAGCTCGGCGGGCTCATCCTTCGCTCAACTCAGGAGCGACTAATAGCGTCGGCGTCCCCTGCTTCGCTTCTGCTGGCTTCCTCGCCCTCGGCCTCCGCCACCGTACGATCCTCCGCGGGGCGGGCGTCGGTCCGACTCGTACTCGTCGGCCGATCGGTCCACCGAGGTGT
>JBHHWA010000009.1:0-12498 GCA_046756285.1 Thermoplasmata archaeon | reverse complement strand
AGGACCCCCGCGAGCATGAGGCCGGTGGTCAGCATGAGGAAGAGGAGCACCTCCACTCCGAAGGGCGGCGTTACCCCCAGGCCTACCGCAGCCCCGTATATGAAAATTGCCAGGAGGGTGAAGGTCAGCAGGTAAAGGGCCAGCGCGTCACGGATTTGGGTCTGCAGGCGCCGGTCGGAGAGGCGGACGGAGAGGCTCCCCGTGTAGAGGCCGGAGGTGAGGCGGGCTCCCAGGACGGTCCCGACGTTCCCGCCGACCCCGTTGATGACGGGCACCAGGATGAGGAGGAAGGGGAAGGCGAGAAAGATCGGTTCATTGAGGTTCAGGATCTGGCCGGCCACGAGGTTGAACACCACGAGGAAAATGAGGGCCGGCAGACTCTGTCGGACGATGCCGGTCCAGCGGTAGAAGGTCATGGAATCCCTCCGACAAGGAGAGCGACGAGGAAGAGGAGGAGAACGGTGAGGACGTCCCCCACCGTGGCGAGGGTGGGGGTCGTAACGTTGTCGGGGTCCAATCCCCGCCGGAAGGCCAGAATCAGGACTGCAAACGTGACCGCCACCTGCAGGAGGCCCGCCACCGTCCCCGCCACGATCGCAATCAGGACGAGTGTCCCCAGCCCGGCCGAGGGAAGTCCCAGGAGGACGGTCGTGAAGTGTCCCAGGACCCCCGTCAGGGCGGAAAGGGTCAAGCTCAGGAAGACCGCCGCCAGGACCCCCTGGCGTGCCTCCTCGTTCCACAAGTTGCCACGCTCGATGAGGCCCATGTGGATGGCGGACCCCATGCGGGCCCCCATGGCCCCGCTGACCCCCCCGCGGAGGGCGATGAGAACAGGGACCATCACGATGAGACCGGGGGTCCGCCGAAGGATGCCCTCCATCTCCTGGAAGAGGAGACCCGCCAGCACCAACCCGAGCCCCGAGAGGAGGAGAACGGGAAGCGCCTCCCGGTACACGGGGGGGAGGGGCATCGCTTGGGGAAGGCCGACCCCTAAAAAGCGTTATGTTGAGGGTACCCAGGCTAACCCCGCGTTCCCTGAGTGAAGGGTAGGATACGTCGGTGGCTGGCTCGACGGTTCGACATCTTGGAATGGGGGCTTGTCTCGCGTTTTCTTTGACCGATGACGAACGGATCGCCCTGAAGACCCAACGATTACTAGCTGAATCGGTCCCTCTGCTTCAGGCCTACCGCCATGAGGGCGCCGATGGCGAGTGCAAGTACTGCCCCGACAAAAAGCCAGACCCCTGGGTTAATCGCAGCCGCTAGCCGTTCTGCGACCACCGCGGCTATGACGACGAGAGCCACTCCAACCCCGATGAAGGCGGCTACCCGTAGCGCTATGCCCCTCCGTTTATGCTCATCCGCCGTATGAATCTCCCCGTTGTCGAGGGTACACGACAGACTCCCTGCGAGATAAGACCTACCCGCCCTCGCGTTTAGTCGGCCAGGACGCGGACCGGGAGGAAGCCGGGGAGAAGGCTCGCCTCCATCGGGAGGGTCCCGACAAGTTCGCCGTCCATCTCCGCCAGAACGGTATCCTCGGAGCGCGCGTACACGGACTTTCCTCGCGTGTGGGAGACCTTGGGATGAGAGAGGTGCTCTCCGCGGCGAAGCTTGCCTAGGCTCCCGACCGCTTCCCCGACGCTGACGTCGCCGAAGATCACCACGTCCAGCAAACCGTCGTCCAGCCGAGCTCCCGGGGCCGGCCGCAGCCCACTCCCGAAGTATTGCCCGTTGGCGATGATGACCCCATTCATGGGGCCCTCGGCAAATGTCGTGCCGTCCACGTCCACACGAATGGGCTTGTTGCGGTAGGAGAGGAGGGTGGTGAGGGTGGCCATCAGGAAGGCCATCCGGCCGCCGAGGGGCTTTGCGCTCCGGTTCACCCGTTCGACGACTTCCCCGCCCGAGCCCGCTTCGAGGATGTTCGCGAAGTACCGCGTCTGGGAGACGCCCTGAAAGTCGACGCACTCGCAGCGGCCCACGTCCACCGGCCGGTAGGTCGAGGAAGCGAGGATGTCCGGGGCATGCTCCAGCCCGCGGGGGAGGCCCAGGGTCTTCGCGTAGTCCGTCCCGCTTCCGACGGGAATAATCGTGAGGCGGGCCCGAGGGTTCGCGAGGGCGTCGTCCCGGACGAGGCCATTGAGAGCCTCGTTGATGGACCCATCTCCTCCCACGACTGCCACCTCGGTCTCCCCGCCCCGAATGGCGTCGCCCACCAGGGTTGTCGCAGATCCGGGCCCCGTGGTCAGGGCCGCCTCGAGGCCAGGTTCTAGGTCTCTTAGCACGTCTTCGATGGCGGACCATTCGCGCCCTACGCGGCCGCCCGCGGCGTGGGGGTTCACGACCAGAAGCATCAAGCCGGCCCCCGGAACGCCTCGTTGGAGGCCACTTCGCCCCGATAACGCTCCAACTCCTCCTCGATGCGGGCAGCGTCCCACCCTAACCGGGCTGCCATGAGGCGGGCGACATCCGGGGCCGCGTGCAGGCCGTGGTCCGGGTCTTCGTGCATGATTCGGGTTCTCCGCGCCAGGACGTCCTCCAGCCGGAGCGCCATCTCGTGGTGAACGGCGTAAACCGCCTCGCCGCGAACGTAGGGGAGGTCCGCCACCATCGGGTCGGCAAGGCCCTCCCCCGCCAAGCTCGCGTAGACCTCGGGCAACTCCAGGCCGAAGGCCGCAGACAGGTGGTCGATGGTCTCCTGGCCCAGGCCGAGGGCGTTGCCACGTTCCTGCCCCCAATCGGAGCCTTCCGTCGGAACGGGGGTCGGCGCCTTTGGACCCCCTGGCGGGGGGCGGAGGTCTCGGATGGCTCGGCGGAGTACGCGTCGCGCCACGCTCGGATAGGTCGTAAGCTTCCCCCCGATGAGGGTCACCAGGCCGGGGGCATCCCGGATGATTTTCTCTCGCCGGCTCACCGAAGACTCAGGGACGCCGAGTCGGCCCACGAGGGGTCGCAGGGCGGCATAGGTACTGATCACGTCCTCCGTCGTCGTCTGGGCCAGCGGGAAGGTGCCGTTGACCGCGTCCAGGAGGTAGGCCACGTCCTCGGGCTCGGCGCGCGCCTCCTCGGGAGGTCCCCGGTGGTCCGTATCGGTGGTCCCGACGAGGGTCAGGGTGCGCCAGGGGAGGGCGAAGACGAAACGCCCGTCCTCGGGGGCTCGCATGACCACCGCGTTCATGTTTCCGACTTGGGTCCGGGGAAGGAACAGGTGCACGCCCTTGGTGGGCCGCAACCGGGGCGACCCTGCCATCATCCCCCGGACGCCATCGCTCCACGGGCCCGTCGCGTTAACCACGACGTCGGAACGGACTTGGTAGCGTCGGTCTCCCAAACGATCACGGAAGGCGACCCCGACAACGCGCCCGCCTTCCCGCTGAAGGGCCTCGACCCGGGCGTACGTGAGGATGTGGGCCCCGGCCTCGAAGGCCATCTTGGCGTTCAGGAGCACCAACCGGAAATCGTCCGTCCAGCAGTCGTAGTAGAAGGCACCGCCGAGGAGCTCCTCCCGTCGGAGGCGGGGTTCGGCGGCGACGACCTCACGTGGCGTCAGCGTGCGGTGCTTCCCCACGTTGGTGTACCCGGAAAGGTAGTCGTAGAACCAAAGGCCAAGGCGCGTAACCCAGTGTCGACCTTCGCCCCGATAGAAGGGGATGAGAAAGCGCAGGGGCTTGACCAGGTGGGGATAATGTGTTCGTAGCCAGTGCCGCCCCCGGCTCGCCTCCCGAACGAGGCGCACCTTCCCGTCCCGTAGATATCGGAGTCCGCCATGAATCAGGCGGGAAGACCGGCTGCTCGTCCCGCCCCCCACGTCCCCTTGGTCCAGGAGGAGCACGCGATACCCGCGCCGGGTCGCCTCGAGGGCGATGCCGCAGCCGTTGATGCCGGCCCCCACGACGACGATGTCGTACCGGGTCGGCAGCTCCCGGAGGAGCGTCGCGCGGCCGTTCGCGTCAAACCCTTCCAGGTTCAACCCCCGTCCCCCCAGACCTTGCCCGGGTTCATGACCCCCTTCGGATCGAGGCTGTCCTTCAGCGCATGGAGGGCCTGCAAGCCCACGGGTCCGAGCTCCCGTTCCATCCATTGGCGGTGGTCGATGCCGATCCCGTGGTGATGGCTGAGGGTGCCCCCCAGGTCCAGGATTCGCTCGGTGGCCGCGGCTTTTAGGGCCTGCCATTGCGCGATCTCTGTGCCGGCCGCCCCGGAGGTGAGGAGGGTGAAGTAGAGGGACCCTCCGTCCCGGTAGGCGTGGGAGAGATGGCAAAGAACGACTCCCGGCCTTCCGGCGGCCGCGTAGGCCCCTTCGAGGGCCTCCTTCACGCCCGCATAGAGCGTTTCGAGGTTGCTCCAGGATGTCGCGGTCTCGAGGGTCTCCACGAGGAGGCCTCGCGCCAGGAGCTCGTCCCGGAGGTACGGGGCCCGATAGTACTCGTCCTCCCACCCGGACGCCGCCTCACGGCCCAGGTCCCACACGCGGCCCTCTGTCCAGAGTTCGACCGCCCGCGCCATCTCCTCGGGGACGCGCTCCGCCGAGCCCTCGAACTCGAGGAGGACGAAGGAGCCGGCGTCCTTGCTCTTCAGGCCCCGGGTGGCCATGAGGGCCCGGGTCTCCTCCGCGTTGGACACCCGAACCGTCGCAGGTCGGATGCCCGTCTGGATCATCGCGCGGCATCGATGGAGGGCCTGGGGGAAGGAGGGGAGCAGGAACCCGCGCCCGGCCCGGACCTCCGGCCGGGGATGGGTGCGAATGACCGCTTCCACCACGATGCCCAGGCGGCCCTCGGAGCCCAGGAAGAGCTCCCTGAGTTCAGGACCGGTGGACCGAGCGGGGACTTCGGCCGTTCGGACCTCTCCCGACGGCGTGACCACCATCAAGGCCTGGACGAGGTTCTCGATGCGGCCATACCGCCCCGAAGCGTGGCCCGCGGAACGGGTGGCGATCCAACCCCCGAGGGTTGAGAAGTGGAAGGATTGGGGGAAGTGGCCCAGGGTCAGGCCCCTGCCTTCGAGGTCCTTTTCCAACGCCGGTCCGGAGATGCCAGCCTCCACGCGGACGAGGTCGGATTCCTCGTCCACCTCGAGGATCCGCTTGAGTTGATGGAGGTCGACGGTCAGGACGGCGTGATGGGGCCCCGGCACCGGGGAGACGCCGCCGAGGACGGAGGTCCCCCCGCCGAAGGGAACGATGGCGAGGCCCCGGGCGGCCGCGACCCGGAGGAGACCTGCGACCTCGCGGACGGCCCGGGGATGCGCGACGGCGTCGGTGATGAACTCCAAGTCGCCCGACCGGGCGCGAACCAGGTCCAGGTAGCTCTTCCCGAGGGAGTGGACGAGTCTCTCCTCCTCGTCCAGGCGGATCTCACAGACGGCCCGCAGGGCCTCGAGGTCCTCGTCCGTGAGGGACGTGGGCGGGAGGGCCGGCATCGCGGGGGGGCCTGCTGCAGGCTCGACGTGGATGCCCTGGGCCTCCAGATGCTTGAGAACGCGCGGGAGCAGCGCTTCCGGATAGCGCGTGTCCAACGCCCCCCAGCCCCACCACTTGCTCCTCATCCCTCCGCGTCCATCGCGCGGCGGTAGAATAGGTTTCTGCAGCCGGGGAGGTTTATGTAGCGGCCAGAGGATGTTGAAAGGGAGATGATCGAGAGGGAGCAGGTACGGGTGGTCCTCAAGGGCTACGGCTCCGAAGCGGTGACGATTGGGGTCCTGGCCTCCCACTCGGCTCTCGACGTCTGCGACGGGGCGGTGGACGAGGGCTTCCGCACGCTGACCCTCTGCGAGGAGGGCCGGGAGGAGCCCTACACGCGTTACTTCAAGGCGGAGCGTGACGCGAAGGGACGGGTCCTTCGGGGCGTGGTGGACGAAGCCATCGTGCTTACGAAGTTCCGGGAGGCCATCTCGCCGGAGGTGCAGGACAAGCTCCGACGCAAGCGGGTCCTCTTCGTCCCGAATCGCTCCTTCGTATCCTACGTGGGACTGGAGGAGGTCGAGGACGAGTTCGTGCTGCCCATGGTGGGGAGTCGGAACCTGATGCGGTCCGAGGAGCGGACGGAGGAACGGGGGTACTACTGGATCCTGGAGAAGGCGAGGTTGCCTCATCCTCGCCGTTTCGAGACCCCAGACGAGATCGACTCCTTGGCTATCGTGAAGCTCCCCCATCGGGTCAAGCGCCTCGAGCGGGGTTTCTTCACGGCGGCGAGCCACGACGAGTACGAGGAGAAGTCGCAGCGACTCCTAGAGGGGGGTGTCATCACGCCCGAGGACCTCGCGGTGGCCCGGATGGAGAAGTACATCGTGGGCCCGGTCTTCAACTTCGATTTCTTCTACTCGCCCCTCGACGGAACCGGAGAGCCACTGGAACTTCTGGGCATCGACTGGCGGTTCGAGACCTCCTTGGACGGCCACGTGCGCCTCCCCGCAGAGCAACAGCTGACCCTGCAGGGCGAGGAGCGAGACCCGGAGTACGTGGTGACCGGGCACAATTCCGCCACGCTCCGGGAGTCCCTCCTCCGCAAGGTCTTCCCCTTGGCCGAACGGTACGTGGAGGCGACCCAGCTCTACTTTCCGCCGGGCGTCATCGGCCCCTTTACCCTCCAGACCTGTGTGGACAAGGATCTGAATTTCTCCATCTATGACGTCTCTCCGCGCATCGGCGGCGGGACCAACGTGCATATGGCCGTGGGGCACCCGTACGGCAACGTCCTCTGGCGGTCGCGAATGAGCACGGGGCGTCGAGTGGCCGTGGAGATCCGGCGGGCCCAGGAGTGGGGCCAGGTCGACCGGATCGTCACCTGACTGCTAGTCTCGCTTCTCCAGGAACTCCGGTGGGACTTCGGTCGTGATGTATACGAACTTGCCCGCCTTCTGAATCTCTACGCCCGCGTCCTGGGCCTTCTCGACGTCGACCTCTAGGATCACCGGGCTGTCGGACCGTACCCGGCCCGCTTCCATGGCGCTCTCCAGGGTGTCGCTGAGGTGGACCCATCGGCGGTCGGAGGGCTTGAGGCCGATCTCCAGGAGGATGCCCGCCTCTTCCTCGGTAGTCGGGTAGTAGAGGGGGGTGGGGATGTTGTCCGTCGGGAGGTCCATCACCAGCTCGAGGGAGTGGCCGTAGGTGGCCCGGACCCGTCCCTCGTCGAACTGGTAGCGGCCCTTGGGGTCCGTCTGGACGATCGCGATGAGGTGATGCCCCTTCAGGAAGCGGAACTTCTTGTGGCGGATGCGGATGGCGGTGACCATGTCCTGGAGGTCCACCCATCCATTCTGAGTCATCTCCAATCCGTAGCGCTGTGGAAAGTGGCGCAGGACGCCCGCCATGGTGCGGCCCAGCTGATTGAGCTCCTTCTCGTTCAGGAGGAACTTCCCCTGGTCACCGCAGTTCGGGCAGACCTCGCCCCGAAAGAAGCCATGTGAGCGGCACTCTTTGAGCACGAACCCTCTCCTCCCACGAAGCTATTCGAGAGGGGCATTAAAGGCCTTTGCCTCCCAGGACCCTAGAGGGGTTCGAGGTCCCGCTCCCGGACAATCCGCAATCCGGCCGCTTCTACCATGTGCAGGATGCGTTGACGGGCGGGGCCCCTCAGCCCCTTCCGGTGCACATAGGCGAAGCGGGCCTCAGGGGTCTTCGCCACCGCTTCCTGGAAGACGGCCTCGTCAAGGGCCTCCGCGGCATAGGACGGGATCAGGTGGCCGAAGGATACACGTCGCGCGAGGGCGATGTCGGTCATCCGGGGGACGTAGTGCCCCCCTCCAATGCCCAGCCCTACCGGACCTTCGGCCGGATGCATTCCCAGCAGGGTCTTTGCCACGACAGCGGCGGGTCCCTCCTCCTCCCACTGCACCGGGTCGCTGCCCAGTTCCACGAAGAAAGCGGGGGTCTCGAGGTAGGGGCCGTGGTGGGTGGCCTCGAAGGTCACTGCATGAGGATAGTCGGCCGCGTGCTCCTTGAGGAGACGCAGCGCCTGCGTCATCCACGGGGGGCTGGTCGGAACGAGCCGTTCGGGTTTGCCGCCAAACTCCGCCGCACCAAAGTTGCCCAGGGGGTGGACGGTGAAGCTGGGAATCCCCCGCTGACTCCTGTGGCGCGATGCGAAGACCAGGATTTCGGGATCCATGCCCAATGTGCTCCGGATCTCTCCGTCAAGGCCATCCCGATCCAGGTGGAGGTTTTGGATGGTCAGGAGATAGCGGTCCTCCAGGCGATAGAGAGGCGTCCCATCGAACGATCCGTGTTCCTCCCAGGCGGCCTCCTCGAGAAGCTTGCGCCGAATGTTGGCACTCGCGACGTCGGGCAGGGAGGTCACGATCATCATCATCGGCCCCCCCATCCGAGGCGATCCCATAGGCTTTCGGTCGCGATGGAATGCACGATGGACCCGGCGGGGCATCGCCGCGAAAGCTTCTAAGGAGTTGGCCCTTTCTGCGCGCCATGGAGCTGGTCTACCTCAAGTCGCCCACGGGCCAGCAGCACGAACGGGCCGAGGCGGTCCTCGCCCACATCCGGGAGGTCATGCCGGACCTGGAGTACCGCGAGGTGGACCCGCGGAAGGACCCGGACTACGCGGGCCAGTTTCCGATCAGTCACGCCCCCGGCCTCATCATCGACGGCGTGATCGAGTACGTCGGAATCCCCCGGGAACGCATGCTCCTCGACCGACTCCGCCAGTTGGAGTCCCTGAAGGAGGGGAAGGGGTCGCCCAAGGCCTCCGAGGAGGGGGAGACGGCACCGTGATAGCTTTATTTAGGAACGTCCGATGAACAGGTGAGGGCATGGCCTCCAGGATCCAGGTCGTCGATCACGAGGAAATCGACCTCTCCGCCGCACTTTGCGTCGTCGGGTTCCCCGGCGTGGGGTTGGTGGGCCGCATCGCAACGGACTTTCTCGTTTCCCAGTTCGACCTAAAGCGTATCGCCTCCCTCCAGTCGGAGGACTTCCCGCCCATGGCCATCTTGGTCAAGGGCCAAACCATGAGTCCTGTTCGCATCCACGCCGCCCCGATGGTCTGCGGGGTGGACGGGACCTGCAATCAGCTGGCCGTCCTCCAGGCGGAGGTAACCCCCGCCGGCGACGTGCTCTACGAGTTGGCCGACGCGCTGATTTCTTGGTGTCTCGAGAAGAAGGTGCGCGAGATGGTCGTCCTGGAGGGCTTCGTCCGCCCCGAGGGCACCTCGGATTCCATCGTCTACGGCACGGGCAACAACGCGGAGACCTTGAAACGGCTGACGAAGATCGACGTGAAGCCCCTCGGCGAGGGGATCATCAGCGGCATCGCCGGCCCGCTGAGCTACCTGGCGGAGGAGCGTGGGCTGGACGTGACCATCCTCCTGGCGGAGACAGCCCGGGAATTTCCTGACGCGCGAGCCGCTGCGAAGCTGCTGGAGATCATCGACCCCATCGTGCCCCACATCGACATCGACGCCAAGCCGTTGTACGAGCGGGCGGAGCTCATCGAGACCCGCCTGAAGCAGAACATGGAGCAGCACCAGGAGAGCGTCGAGGGGTTGACGGAGCGGTCGCGGATCATGTACGGCTGAGGGGAGGGGGTCCGGCAACGGCGTACACGTGCCCGGAGTGTGGGGAGGAGGCCATGGAGAGGAAGGAAGAGAAGCCGGGATGGTACACCCTCAAGTGCGCAAGGTGCGGGGCCGAGCGGGGCCCCTTCCGAGACGCCCGAGACATGTCCGTGGCCTAAGCCTTCCACCGACCTGACGCGGCACTTCAAAACCTTAATAACCTAGGGTTAGATAATAACCAGACTGGGCAACCCGACAATGCGTTGGGGGCTTCCTGGGCCGCGTCCGACAGGAGTGAGGGGCGAGTGACCTTCGAGAAGGATTTCGAGGAGATGCGGAAGCGGATTGACAAGATGCTCAAGGACTTCTTCAAAGGCCGCCCCTATTGGTCCGGAACGCCCGTGGATCGCCGAGGCGCCAAGAAGAAACGGCGTCGGGGCGCCGAAGAACGACGAGAGGGTGAATCGATGAGCCGTGTGGTGGAGGGCAAGGATCCCAGCGAACGGGAACCCGTGTTCGATGTGATTGCCGGGGACGAAGACATCTTCATTACGGTGGAGCTTCCGGGAACGACCCCGGAAAAGATCAGCCTCCGGGCCTCGGATCGTGCCCTGACCGTCGAGGCCCAGGGCTTCCGCCGGTATTGGAAGGTCCTCGAGATGCCGGAGCCCGTCGAGGCGTCGAGCCTGACGTGGACCTTCAACAACGGCGTCCTCGACATCACCGTCACGAAGCAGGCACAGAGCATCCGCGCCGATTGAGACGCCTCCTCCCCGCATTCATCGGCCTCATTTGTCCAGCGAACGGTCTGCCGCCGAGACGGATGTAGGGGGATTTCCCGCGCGCCTCAAGAAACGTTAAAGATTGTGAGCTGCTCTCCTATGAACGTGGAGACGCCCGGGGAGATCCCCCTGGAGGCGGAGACGTGCGTCGTATGCCGGTTCCCCTTGCAGGAATGCTTCTGTCAGGACATCCACAGCGGCGGCGACTAGCTGCCCCGTGAAGGGCTGACGAGCCTGTCCCACGAGGTCTCCAGATCGTCAGCTGGACTGAGCCCATTACCCTTATAACGGCCTTAAGACGTAGTCCGGCCAGAGGGAGTTCTCCCTTGATTACCAACGATCTGGCCGTGATGATCGGCGGTAGGGCCGGCGATGGCAGCCTGGTGACCGGGGAAATCCTGGCCAAGGTGTTCCGGGACATTGGACTGGAGGTTTTCACTATTAGGGACTTCCCCTCCAACATTCGCGGCCTGCCCACCAACTACACGATTCGGACGAAGGACCGTCCCATCATGGCCCGCAAGGACCATCCCGATGTTCTCCTCGCCATTGACGAAGAGGCCGTCCGGCTCCATGGGGACGAGCTGCCCCCTGACGGCGTCCTGATTTACGACAACTCCAGCGGCGAAGGCCCCCCCGATTTCGACAGGGAGGACGTCCACGTCTACCAGGTCCCTTTGAAGACCATCGCGGTGGACAATCTGGGAGGTGCGCGTGCGGAGATCTTCAAGAACGTCGTCTCCCTCGGCGTGTTGGCCCACCTTCTCTCGGTTGATGTGGCCATCATCAAGGAGGCCATCGAGAAGGAATTCTCCCGAAAGGGAGACGAGATTGTTCAGAAGAACTTCCAGGCCCTGGACCTGGGCGCGCAGTACGCCGATGAGCACTTTGAGAAGACGGATCCCTACGTGCTCGAGCCCCGGGAGAAGGAGGACAGGCTCCTCATCCTCGGAGATTACGCCATCGCCTACGGGGCCCTCACGGCAGGGCTGCGGTTCTACGCCGGCTATCCCATCACCCCTGCCACGGAGATCCTCGAGTGGCTCGCCGCCCACCTGCCGGAGTACAACGGCGTGGTCGTCCAGGCGGAGGACGAAATCTCGGCCGTCACGATGTGTTTAGGTGCCTCCTACGCCGGGCTCCGGTCCATGACGGGAACCTCCGGCCCGGGCGCCGATCTCATGACGGAGGCGATCAGCATGTCGGGGATGGCGGAGCTCCCCCTGGTCGTCATTCACGGGCAGCGGGGCGGTCCCGGCACCGGCCTCCCGACCAAGGTGGAGCAGGGGGACCTCAAGCACGTCCTCTTCGCTTCCCACGGCGACTTCCCCCGGATCGTGCTGGCTCCGGGGACGATCGAGGAGGGATTCTATCTGACCGCCGAGGCCCTCAACCTCGCCGAGCGATTCCAACTCCCCGTCATCGTGCTCGCCGACCAGGCCCTCTGCCAGAATAAGCAGACGATTCCGCCCCTCGACCTTTCCCAGATCGAGGTCGACCGCGGAAAGCTCCTCAACAAACCCATCGAGGCCTTGCAATCCGCGAACGGCGGCATCTTCGAGCGCTACGCGCTCGTGGAGGATGGCGTCTCCCCACGTCCGATCCCCTCCATCCCCGGCGGTCTGTACGAGGCCAGCAGCAACGAGCACGATGAGATGGGGTACACGACCGAGGACCCGGAGCTCCGCAAGGCCATGATGGCGAAGCGGATGCGCAAGTTGGATGCCGCCCGGGGTGAGTTGCCGGGGCCTGTCCTGCACGGGGACCCGTCCGCGGACCTCGTCTTCCTGAGCTTCGGATATCCGACCGGGGCCATCTGGGAGGCGATGGAGCGTCTGAAAGAGGAGGGAATCGCGACGAAATACGTTCAGCTCCGCACCCTCTGGCCGTTCCCGGCCGAGGATGTAGGAGACCTCCTCGCGAACGCGCGGGAAGTCCTGGTCGTGGAGCACAACTATTCGGGCCAATTGGCCACGCTGCTGCCGACCCTCCTGGGGAAGGTGGTGCCGACGACCTCCGTTACCCGATACGACGGCCTGTTGATGACCCCCGGCGAGATCGTGGCGGCGGCGAGGGAGGTGACGTAGCATGGCGCAGGCCTACGACCTCACCATCAAGGAGTTCAACGTTCACGAGGAGACCTGGTGCCCCGGGTGCGGGGACTTCGGGGTGAACGGCGCCTTGAAGCGGGCCATGGTCAACATGG